>JBPOHA010000086.1:0-6218 GCA_052036095.1 Bacillota bacterium | reverse complement strand
CAATAAACAAATAGGGTAGTTGGATTTTGAGCAAGTACAGTAACTACAGTTTTTCCATATTTATAAGGTAAATCATAATATTCTAAAATAATAGGCTTTAATTTTTCTTCCAACTTAGTCACTATTTTTTTTGTAGATTTACTAATTTTAGTAGATACTTTTTTTACAGTTTTCGTAGCTTTTTTTATTTTAGGTTCAGCACTTTTTTTAATATCTTTTGAAATTATTTTTACTTTTTTATTAGCTTCTTTAGAAGTAGATTTGATTGTTTTGTTAATTTTACTTGAAGCTGATTTTGAAACAGATTTCAAATCTTTGCTAGCTTTTTGAGCTTTAGATTTTACTGACTTTTTTATTCCTTTAGAAGTTGATTTAAGACTTTTAGCTATTTCCTTAGAGGCAATATCTGAATCTTTCTTTATTTCCTTTACAGCTTTTTTTGTAGCCTTTTTTACAACTGTTTTAACTTCATCTATTTTTTTATTAATAACTTTTTTAGCTTTTTTAACATTTTTATTTATTATAGGCTTAGTATCATCTATTTTATTAATAATAGTTTTTTGAGCATTTTTAGTAGCTTTTTTTACAGATTTAGCAACTTTTTTAGCAGTAGGTTTAACAGACTCAATATTATCCAAAATTGAACCTAAAATATTATCTTTTTTTTCTTTTGAAGTAGTGGAACTTTTCAATGATGGAGATGTATTAATAGTAGTTTTAGAAGAGGCAATACTTTTCCTTTTTTTTACTACATTTGTTTCATCTTTTTTTATTATTTTATTTTTTTTGTCATTTGCTTTTTGTGCCATTTTTTCCTCCTTGGTTATACGTATAAATCTACTTATTATATAGTATACCAAAAAAAAAATTAATTCAATAGAATTTAAAAAAAATTGTAAAAAAATGTCGTAATGTATTTACTTTTGAAATTTTTATGTATAAAATATAAAAAAGTAAGTTTTATACAATAAAAAAGTTATGTAAACAAAAATCATATAGACAAAAATATACGTAGATAATTACGAATGAAAATAGTCGAAAGGGGCACAAAGATAATATGAAAATATTAATGCTAACATGGGAATATCCACCAAGAATAGTAGGAGGAATATCAAGAGTAGTTCATGATCTATCACAAAGACTAATTAAAGATGGCCATGAAGTAACAGTTGTAACTTATAAAGATGGAAATGCTCCATATTTTGAAGATGACAAGGGAGTTAAAGTTTATAGAGTCGACAATTATATGATTCATCCTAACAATTTTATTGATTGGGTTATGCAATTAAATTTCAATATGGTTTCTAAAGCTACTGAGATAATAGCTAAAGAGGGAAAATTCGATGTAATACATGCTCACGATTGGCTTGTTGCATATTCTGCAAAGGCTTTAAAAGAGTCTTTTAATATTCCAATAGTATCAACAATACATGCTACTGAAAGTGGAAGAAACAGTGGAATACATGATGAAACTCAAAGATATATAAATGATTCAGAATGGCTATTAACTTATGAATCAACAGAAGTTATAGTTAATAGTAATTTTATGAAAACTGATTTACAAAGAATTTTTGGATTACCTTATGAAAAAGTTAATGTTATACCAAATGGAATTAATATAACTAATTTCACAGGCATTGAGAAAGATTATGATTTTAGACGTCAATATGCAATGGATAATGAAAAGATAATTTTATATGTAGGCAGATTAGTGTATGAAAAAGGTATACAAAATCTAATAGGTGCTATGCCAAAAATACTTGAACATTATCATGATGCAAAACTTGTTATATGTGGTAGAGGCGGAATGTTGGACGAGCTTAAACAAGAAACCAAAAATCTTGGTATAGAAAATAAAGTTTATTTTACTGGATATTGTGATTCTAAAAAAGTACAAAAAATGTATAAATGTGCTGATATGGCAGTATTTCCAAGCACTTATGAACCATTTGGAATTGTAGCACTTGAGGCAATGCTTGCAGGAATTCCAACAGTTGTATCAGATGTTGGAGGACTTAATGAAATAGTTGAACATGGTGTAACTGGAATGAAATCGTATGCTGGAAATTCTAATTCAATAGCTGATTCAGTATTATCATTATTATTTGATGCAAAATTATGTGATGAAGTTTCTAAAAATGCAGTAAAGAAAGTTAAAGAAATGTATAATTGGAATAAAATAGCACAAGATACTCATTATGTATATGAGCAAGCTATTTGCCAGACAGTTGCACAAAAACAAGCAGCAGAGCTTGCACAAGAAAAAGCCAACAAGGCAAATAAAGCTAAAAATACACAACATGAGATTTCTAATTTACTTACATTTAGAAAACGTAATGCGTATGCATAAGGTTATAGATTTTAAATTATAAAAATTACGGGATGCATAGTAGAATAAATTATCTATAAAGCATTCCGATTTGTTATTGATAGATGTAATGAAACGGTTTATGAATATAATAGACTAAATAATTATTAAATTAAAGACGTAGCAAAATGGTTTATAGATTAACCATAAAAATCTAAATAAATTTAATTGAGGAATTATAATATGGAAATATATGATACAGCTAATAAATTATCAGAAGAAATAAAAAATTCAACACAATATATAAATTTAAAAAATGCACAAAAAGAGTTGTTCAATGATGAGGAAAAGAAAAAGAAAATTGAAGAATTTGAAAAACTTAGAGAAGAAGTTCAATTAATTGAGATTAAGCAACAAAATAATCAAGAAATTGACGAAGAAGATAAAAAAGTAAAGATGGCAAAGCTATACAATGTATTGGTTGAAAATAAAGATATAAAAGAGTATTTTGATGCACAAATTGCTTTTAATAAACTAATTATTGATGTAAATAAAATTATTGGTGATGGAATTAAAGAAGTAATAGAATAACAAAAAAATACAATTCTGAATAAGAAAAATGTTTTATAAGCATATAAATTTATTAACTAAGGAGGAATAGAAATGAAAGCTAATGTGGCATGGAGTACTAATGAAAACGCAAGATTAGCGGGAAAAGCATGCGCAAAAAAAGCTGTACTTGATCTAGTACAAACAAAATTAGCAGTGATTTTCACTTCAACTAAATATAATCAAGACGAATTATTAAACGGAGTAAAAGAGGGGCTAGGTACAGCTCCTATTATTGGATGTAGCTCATGTGATGGAATAATTACGACAGATGGATATATTAATTCAAAGTATGGTTTCGCTGGAATGCTTGCAATTGGAGATTCAGATACTGCAATTAGCACTGCGGGAATGGAAAAGCAAATAACTGCAAGAGAAACAGGAAGATTGGTTGCTAGGAAAGCAATGGAAAAAATGAAAACACCTAATCCACCTTCATATTTTTACATGATAGCTAGCCCTGGAGAAGAAGAAGAATATTATAAGGGAATTCAGGATATAATAGGAAACGTAGAATGTTTTGGTGAAACAGCATCAGATGATGATTTTTCAGGGAAATGGTCAATATTCACTGAGGATAGTTTATTCAATGAAGGGGTAGCAGTTGCATTTTTCTATACAAATAAAACTATTATAAATTATTTTGATGGTATGTATCATGAAACAGTAAATTCTGGAGTAATTACGAAAGTAAAAAATAAAAGACAGTTAGAAGAAATAAGTGGTGTACAAGCATTAAAACAATATTGTGAATGGACTAATCTAAAAAATAGAGATATTAATGGTATGAGACTTCTTATAAAATCAATACTAAATCCAATAGGAATAAAAAGTTCTGATGGTGAATTAATAGTTATAAAATATCCGATGAGTGGAAATATGGATTATAGTATGACTATGTCAAATGATGTAAGCGAAAATACAGTAGCAATAGAAATGCAAATATCAGTAGATGAACTAATAAAATCTCCAACAATAGCTATAAGAAAGCTAAAACAAAGAGCTAAAGAAATTGGAAGAGAACCAGCATGCTATATTATTATAAATGCAAATGGGAGAAAGTTGGCAATAGGCGAAAAGATAGATGAAATGTATAAAACACTAAAAGATGAAACTGGTGATGTGCCATTTATTATGCCTTTCTCTTTTGGAGAATATGGTAGGGGTAGAAATACAGGAAATCTTTTTGGAAGTCTTATGATATCTGCGATAGCAATTTGCAAATAATTAAAAATTATAACAAACATAATTTTATAAAAATATTCACAAAATTATAACTAAACACAATTTTATAAAAATATTTGCCAAATTATATAAAAATATTTGTAAAGTTACATAATTATTAATAAGGAGGAAAATTATTATGGATATTGAAAAATTTGTTTTAAATGAAACATCATATTTTGGAGAAGGTGCTAGAAAAGTTCTCCCAGAAGAAATCAAAAAAAGAGGATTTAAAAAAGTCTTAGTTGTAACAGATGCATCTTTATATGATGCTGGAGTTACTACAAAAGTAACTGATTTATTAGATGCTAATAATATAAAATATGCAGTTTATCATGATGTAAAACCAAATCCACCAGTTGAAAATGTACTTGCAGGTGTTGATATGTGCAAAAAAGAAAAAGCTGATTTACTAGTTGCAGTAGGCGGAGGTTCTAGTATAGATACAGCAAAGGGAATTAGTATTGTAATTACTAATCCAGACAGAGATGATGTAGTTTCATTAAACGGTTTATCAAATACAAAAAATAAAGGATTACCAATTATAGCTCTTCCAACAACAGCCGGTACAGCTGCTGAAGTAACTATAAATTATGTAATAACAGATACTGTAAAAGAAATAAAAATGGTATGTGTTGATGAACATGATATTCCAATAATGGCGATAGTTGATACAGAACTTATGGCTTCAATGCCAAAATCAATTGCATCATCTACAGGAATGGATGCTCTAACACACGCAATAGAAGGATATATAACAAAAGCAAAAAATATAATGTCACAAATGTTTTCAATGAAAGCAATTCAATTAATATATGATAATCTTGCCAAAGCAGTAAATGAAAAAAATCAAGATGCAATTAATAAAGTTGGACTTGGACAATATATTGCTGGAATGGGATTTTCAAATGTTGGACTTGGAATCGTACATTCAATGGCACATCAATTAGGTGCTGTTTATGATACACCACATGGGCTTGCAAATGCTATATTGCTCCCAACTGTAATGGAATTTAATGGAGAAGTTTCGTATGAAGATTTTAGAGAAATATTAATTCAAGCATTTCATATAGATGCAACATTATTTACAAAAGAAGAGGTAATTAAATCATTTTGCGAATGCATAAAAAATTTATCTTATGAAGTAGGAATAACTCAAACAATAAAAGACGTAGGCGCTAAGAAAGAAGATTTTCCAATGCTTGCTGACAAAGCTATGATTGATCCATGCAAGCCAGGAAATCCAAGAGACGTTACTAAGGAAGAATTTATTGAACTTTATACAAAAGCATGGTAAAAATATAAAGGTGAAATATAACAAGAGTAAAGTTATATAGAAAAATACAAAAAGGAAAGTATGCTGACGATAATATAAAAAGTAAAAGTATGGAACGAAGGAAGAAAAAAATAAAAGAAAATAACGAAGGGAGAAAAATGATGAAAGAAAAAAGAAATAAAAAGATAATTAAAAATGTAAAAGGTATCACATTAATAGCTCTTGTTGTAACAGTATTTGTCCACTATTTCGATATAATAAAAGTAAGTAATAGCAAGGGATTGCAGTTATCATAAATTTTAAAAACAAAAATTAATCATTAAAAATCGTATAAATTTTAAGTATACGATTTTTTAATTTGCACATTTGCTATCAATAATAAAATGTTATACAATGAATTTATAAAAATAAAAGGAGTTGTATATTATGAAGAAAAAGGAATTATTAATAAATCAAGAGGAATATAGAATTATAATAAAAGCTTTAGTTGAGTTTAGAAACAAGTTAATAAGAGAAAAAAGATATACTGATCCAGTAGATGAATTTTTATTAAAAATAACTAAATAATTAGCAAATTATAAAATTAAAGATATTAAGCTATTTCAGAAATGAAGTAGTTTTTTTTGTTACAAACGGAAAGGAACAAATATGTACATAAACGAGAATGAAATTTATGGAAGTAATAATCAAACGCAAAAAATTATGGTCATAGATTTTATTAGGAAACTTTTATATCAATACCCTTATTTAGAAAATAAAATAAGGGATAGAGAAAAAGAACTTTTAAAAACTGATAAAATA
>JBPOHA010000011.1:0-9349 GCA_052036095.1 Bacillota bacterium | reverse complement strand
TTTTTAATTAATTTTGAATTATTTTCTTTTTTATTTTCTTTATTTAAAGCTTTTAATTCTTTTTCTTTTTTATTTAAATTATCTTTAGCTACTGCCATTAATAATTTAATTCTATTTGTTTGATTTGCTTCACTAGCACCTGGGTCATAATCAATTGGTGAAATATTTGCTTCAGGATACATATCTCTGATTGTTTTTATTACACCTTTTCCAACAACATGATTAGGTAAACATGCAAATGGTTGTACACATACAATATTAGGTATGTCATTTTGAATATATTCTACCATTTCTGCAGTTAAGAACCATCCTTCACCGGTTTGATTTCCTATTGATAATATATTTTTAACGTTTTTCTCTAATTCGAATATATCACATGGAAGTAAATATCCTTTTGAAGAAGATTCTAATGCTAATTTTTCATCTTTTTCTAATAAATCAATTAATTTAATTACCAATTTAAAAATCATAGCTTTATATGTATCTATTTTTATTAGTTGATTAAATGTAATTTTATGTGTTGCTATGAATTTTGCAAATCCCATAAAATCAGGTAATATTACTTCTGCACCTTCTGCTTCTAGTTTATCTGCTACATAATTGTTTCCAAATGGTTGATATTTTATTAATACTTCACCTACAATTCCTACTTTAGGTTTTTTAATGGTTGTGTCTAACTCGATTTTTTCGAAATCATCTACCATTTCATAGAAACTTTTTTTGAATTTTTTATTTGAATTTTCTTTGATTATTTCTTTGCATTTATTCATCCAAGTGTCATATAATTTTTGAGATTCGCCTTTATGTATTTCATAAGCTCTGTTTTTTGTAAGTAATTTTTGTAATATATCTCCATAGATTGCGCATTTTACTAATTTTTCAATTAGCTCTGGAGTTATCTTAAATCCAGGCATTTTTTCCATACCTACTATATTAAATGATATTACTGGTATATTTGAATATCCAGCATCTTTTAATGCTTTTCGTATGAATCCAATATAGTTTGTAGCTCTACATCCGCCACCTGTTTGTGACATTATTAGGGCCGTTTTATTTAAGTCATATTTACCTGATTCAAGAGCTTCAATCATTTGTCCTGTTGTTAAAATTGAAGGATAACAGGCATCATTATTTACATATTTTAATCCTACTTCAACAGTATGTTGGGTACATTCTCTTAATAAATGGAAGTTATATCCACAAGATTGTACTGCAGTTTCAATTAATTCAAAGTGCACTGGTGCCATTTGAGGGCATAATATTGTATAGTCTGATTTCATTTCTTTTGTGAAAATTTTTCTCTTTAATCCATAATCACCTAAATTTTCTGCATTTTCTTTATTAGTTGCAATTCTTTTATTCATACTAGCAAGAAGTGAACGAATACGAATTCTTACAGCGCCTAAGTTGTTTACTTCATCTATTTTTATTAATGTATACATTTTATCATAACTTGATAAAATTTCTTCTACTTGATCTGTTGTTACTGCATCAACACCGCAACCAAATGAATTTAATTGTATTAATTCTAGATTGTCTTGATGTCCAACAAATTCAGCAGCAGCATATAATCTAGAGTGAAAAACCCATTGATTTACTACTCTTAGACGCTTTTCAATATTTACTTGATTTGAAATGCTATCTTCTGATAATACACATAAGCCTAAACTTGTAATTAATGTATCTATTCCGTGATTTACTTCTGGATCAACATGATAAGGTCTACCTGCAAGAACTATTCCTTTTAAATTATTTGCTTTCATATAATCTAATGCTTCTTGACCTTTTTGATGAACATCATCCTTGAAATGTTGATATTCTGTTTCTGCTGCTACAGCTGCATTATAGACTTCTTTTTTCGTAAAGTTGTATTCTGAAAATTCAGGTAATGACATTATTGTTTCAGTTAATTTTTTAGAATTAAAAGGTAAAAATGGATTTAAGAATTTTACTTTTTTTAATTCTTCAACATTATTTTTTAATACTTCTGAATATGAGATTACAACAGGGCAGTTGTAATGATTATCGGCTGATTTATATTCTTTTCTAGAGTATGGTATACAAGGATAAAATATTGTATTAATTCCTTGATCAATTAGACTCATTATATGGCCGTGAGAAAGCTTAGCTGGATAGCATACTGACTCAGATGGCATTGATTCCATTCCTTTTTCGTAAGTTTTTCTTGTACTTTTTTCAGAGATTATTACTCTGAACCCCAATTGGGTTAAGAAAGTAAACCAGAAAGGATAATCTTCATACATATTTAAAACTCGAGGAATACCTATAGTACCACGCTTTGCATCCTTTTCATCAAGAGGTTTATAGTTAAATAATCTTTCGTATTTATATTTATAAATATTTGGTAAACTTTCACTTCCTGTTGTGATTCCTGCACCTTTTTCACATCTATTTCCAGATATATGACGTTGTCCATTACTGAATTTATTGATTGTTAATAAACAATGATTTTCACATCCATTGCAACGTACATGAGAAGTATCAACTTTTAATTTATTGATATCTTCTAGAGTAGCAAGTGTTGTTTTATATTCCATATCTAGGTTAGCTTCATATTGTTCTCTAGCAAGAATTGAAACTCCGTATGCTCCCATAAGCCCTGAAATATCAGGTCTTACTACTTCTTTTCCAACTATTAATTCGAAAGCACGAAGAACAGCATCATTATAGAAAGTTCCACCTTGTACAACAATATGTTTTCCTAATGTGTTCACATCACGTACTTTCATGACTTTTTGAATAGCATTTTTGATTACTGAATATGATAATCCAGCAGATATATCTCCGACAGTAGCTCCTTCTTTTTGTGCTTGCTTAATTTTTGAATTCATAAAGACTGTACATCTAGAACCTAAATCTACAGGATTTCTTGATTCTAATGCGCTATTTACAAATTCTTCAATAGTTAAATTTAAACTTTTAGCAAATGTTTCAATAAAAGAGCCACAGCCTGATGAACAAGCTTCATTTAGCATTATATTATTTATTGTGTCATTTTTAATTTTTATATATTTCATATCTTGACCGCCAATGTCGACGATACTAGAAACATCAGGTAAAAATCTCTTTGCCGCAGTATAATGCGCAATCGTTTCAATTTCACCTAAATCAATATTTAAAGCAGTTTTTATAAGGCTTTCACCATATCCTGTTACTCCACTATATTTTATATGAGCTTTTTTAGGAAGAACTTTATATAATTCACGTAACATTTTCATGACGCTTTGTAAAGGATTTCCTTCATTGCTACCATATAAAGAATATAGTAAATTATCTTCATTGTCAGTTACTACTAATTTAGTAGTTGTTGAACCTGCATCTATTCCAACAAAACAATCTCCTTCAAAAGTCTTAAAATCTTTCTTAGGAACTTTTGCTTTTTCATGTCTTGCTTTAAATTCATTATATTCCTCATTTGTAACAAACAAAGGGGCAAGAGGATTTGAAGTAGAATCATGAGCTGCTCTTAACATGCCTATTTTTGCCTTTAATTTTTCATTTGAAATACTCTTACTGTTAAAAGAATCTAGCGCAGCACCTTTTGCAACTAGAAGATGAGCTTCTTCAGGAATAATAGTTGTTTCTGGTGTTAAATGTAATGTCTCAATAAATCTATTTCTTAATTCTGATAAATAACTAAGTGGGCCACCTAAAAATGCAACTTTTCCTCTAATTGGTCTTCCACAGGCAAGACCACTAATAGTTTGATTTACAACTGCTTGAAATATTGATGCTGCAATATCTGATTTTTCAGCACCTTCATTTATTAAAGGTTGTACATCAGTTTTTGCAAAAACACCACAACGAGAAGCAATTGGATATATCATTGTATGTTTTTTAGCTAATTCGTTTAAACCTTGTGAATCGGTATTTAAAAGTGAAGCCATTTGATCAATAAAAGCTCCAGTTCCACCAGCGCAAGTTCCATTCATACGTTGTTCAATAGATTTGCCAAAATAGATAATTTTAGCATCTTCTCCGCCTAACTCAATTACTACATCAGTTTGTGGTATATATTTTTCAACAGATCTTTTGCAAGCAACAACTTCTTGAATAAATGGTAAGTCTAAGAAACTTGCAGCACTCATTGCTCCAGATCCAGTTAAAGCTATAGTATATTCATAATCAGAAAATTTTTCTGAAAGTTGATCAAGAACCTTACAAACAGTATTTTTTGTATCAGAAAAATGTCTTTGATAATCCTCATATAAAGTATTAAATTTATCATCCATAACAACTATCTTTACAGTAGTTGATCCAACGTCAAGTCCAACATGTAATGTTTCAGCCATTAATAATGCCTCCATCTTTTAATAATATTGTATAAAATTTATTTTTAACTTCTTATTTATGTGTACTGTATTTGTATTTTATAAACAATTATCAGTATTTACATTGTATAGAATTTTTATAGTACAAATACAAAATTTTACTATAAATTACTTGTATAATTTTATACGTAAAATGCGATTTTGTCAATCTAAAAAGGCAGACAAAATGTGGAATTTGTTGATTTTAGAAATATTATATTGTAAAAAAATTTAAAGAGTGTAAAATTAAGTGCTAATTTGAAGTAATAAATTAAATATATATTACATAATATTGCAAAAAGGAGGAAATTATGAGAAAGAAGATTATAATAATAGCGATAGTTGTTGTGGCAATAATTGTGCTAATCGCAATGAATTTTTCCACAGAAAGAGTAAATAATGTGGAAAACATAGAACAAAATTTTGCAGAAATACAGCCAGAAGAAGAGATGCCTGCAAATGAAAACACACAAACTAGAATAAGTTTGTATTATTTAGATAAAACTTCTGGAGTTTTAACAAAAGAAGAAAGGAATGTAGATGCAAAAGAATTAATTGATGTACCATATAAATATACTCTAGAAGAGTTATTTAAGGGACCAGAAGATTCGAACTTATCAAATCCTATACCTCAAAATACTAAAATAAATAGTGTTGATGTAAAAAATGGAGTTTTAACAATAGATTTATCAAAAGAATTTTTAAACAGCACAGGAATGGATTCAATTTATTCAATAGTAAATACTATGACTGAGTTTAATGAAATAAATGGTGTAAAATTCAAAATTGATGGAGAGATAAAAGATAATTTAAAAGAGATTTATGTAAAAAAATAATATTTTAAATATAATAAGAGTTGAAATATAGCCATTTGTGATGTATAATAAACTTATGGAAAGAATAGATGATTTACAATTTGAAAATTTAAAAATTATACAAAATACAGATGGATTTTGTTTTGGAGTGGATAGTGTGCTTTTAACTGAATTTGCGCGCGATATAAGAAAAAACAGCAAAATAGCAGATTTAGGGACAGGCACAGGAATATTAGGAATACTTCTAAGCAAAAAAGTTTTGCCAAGCGAAATTGTTGGCGTAGAACTACAAAAAGAAGTAGCTGAAATGGCAGATAGAAGCATTAAGCTAAATAATTTAGAAAATGTATTTACTATAATTAATGATGATGTAAAAAGTGTAGGCAATTTAAAAGAATATAAAAAATATTTTGATGTAGTTGTTACAAATCCACCTTATAAAAAATTAGGTACTGGAATTAATACAGAAAATGAAAAACAACAAATTTCACGTTATGAATCAACTGCAACATTAGATAATTGGATAAGTTCAGCAAGTAAAATCTTAAAAGATAATGGTTCATTTTATATGGTCTATAGAACTGATAGATTAACAGAATTGATAGAAATACTAAGAAAAAATAAACTTGAAGTTAAAAGAATGCGTTTTGTTTATTCAAAAGTAGATAGTCAATCTAATTTATTAATGTTAAAAGCTGTAAGAAATGCAAATACATTCATGAAAGTAGAAAAGCCACTAATAATATATAATAAAGATGGAAGTTATACCGATGAAATAATGAATATATATAAGATAAAATAGAAAATATAGAATAATAGATAAAAATATCCAGCTAATAATGGATTAGTAAATATTTTTGTAATAAATTATTAAAATGGAGGAAAAATGGAAACAGGAATTTTATATTTAGTTGCAACACCTATTGGAAATCTAGAAGACATCACATATAGAGCGGTTAGAATTTTACAAGAAGTGGATTTAATAGCAGCAGAAGATACAAGACAAACTTTAAAATTATTAAATCATTTAAATATAACAAAACCGCTAATAAGCTATCATAGACATAATGAAGATATAAAAGTAGATTCACTTATAAGTCAATTAAAAGAGGGAAAAAACATAGCAATTGTGACAGATGCAGGAACTCCGGCAATATCAGATCCAGGAGAAGTAATTGTAAAAGCAGCGATAGAAAATGATATCAAAGTTGTACCAATTCCGGGAGCATGTGCATTAATAAATGCACTAATAGCTTCAGGAATGGATACTAAAGAGTTTAGTTTTTATGCATTCTTACCATTAAATAAAAAGTTAAGAAAAGAAAAATTTGAAGAAATTAAAAATGATGGAAAGACAGTAATTATTTATGAAGCCCCACATAGAATAATCGATACTCTAAACGAAATTATTAAATTATTAGGTGATAGAAAGATAGTAGTAGCTAAGGAATTGACAAAAATACATGAACAATATATTAGAGGAAAAGCATCAGAAATATTAGAAAAAATAAATACTCCAAAAGGAGAATATATAATTTTAATAGAAGGAATAAAGGTCGAAAAGGAAAATAATTTAAATAATCTTTCTTTAGAAGAGCATTTTGAATTTTATGAAAAGCAGGGAATAGAGAAAAAGGAAATCATTAAGAAAATTGCAAAAGACAGAAATGTAAATAAAAATGAAATTTATCAACATTTTATCAATAAATAATAAAAAGTTTTAAAAGATAATTGATAATAAAAAGTCTTAAAAAATAATTGATAATAAAAAATCTTAAAAAAATTGATAATAAAAAATCTTTAAAATAATTGATAATGAAAAAATAATAATTTAATTTTTATTAAAGTAAGTTTATTTTGATGATTTTAACATTTATTATAAAATAAATAAAAATATACCAATAAATTTGGTATATTTTTTTTAATTAATTATATAAATTAATAAGAGGCTTATACATGCTAAGACAGTTTCTAAAAATTAAATAAATTAATTAAAATATTAAATTAGTTTAAAAAATATTAGCAAATTAATTAAAATATTAAATGGGTTTAAAAAATATTAGCAAATCAATTAAAATATTAAATAGGTTTAAAAAATATTAGCAAATCAATTAAAATATTAAATGGGTTTAAAAAATATTAGCAAATCAATTAAAATATTAAATAGATTTTAAAAATAATTAGCAAATAAAAAGAAAGGTAGCAAATTTTTATGAATTATTTATGGCCTATTATAATTATAATTTCATTTATTTTTGCATTAATTAATAAAAATGTTGAAGCTCTAAATAACTCAATGTATTCTTCAATAAATGATGTAATTACATTATCATGTACATTAGTTGGAAATATGTGCTTATGGTGTGGCATGATGCAGATTATTCAAGCGACTAGTCTAATGGATAAACTTATAAAAATACTTAAACCAATTATAAATTGGCTATTTCCAGATGCAAAGCAAAATAAATTAGCTATGAATGCAATTTCAATTAATACAGTGTCTAATATATTAGGAATAGGAAATGCAGCAACTCCAGCAGGTATAAAAGCTATGGAAGAAATGCAAAAAGATAATCTTAAAAAAGATGAATTAACCGATTCTATGATAATGTTAATTGTATTAAATACAGCTTCAATTCAAATTTTACCAACAACGATAATGGCAATACGAGCAGCTTTAGGTTCAAGCAATCCAGCTAATATAATTGTTCCAATATGGATTTCAACTATAACAGGAACAATAGTCGGAATATTTATAACAAAATTATTGCTACATAAGAAAAAAGTATTAATAAAAAATAAATATAAAAATTAAACTAGATAAGAAAATGGTGAAAAAATATATTGAAAATACAAATAATATTAAACAAAAATAAATAAGAAAGAATGTAATTTTATAATATATAATGCAAAAATTATAATTTAAACAAATAAAATTATATTATATAATTTATTTATTAAAAAAAGAGAGGCAAAAATGAATTTTATTTCAGCAATAATAGTTCCAAGCATAATATCAATTATTTTATTATATGGGTTAATTGAAAAGAAAAAAGTATTTGATTTATTTTGCGATGGAGCAAAAGATGGAATAAAAATAACAATAAAAATGTTTCCAACATTAATTGGAATTTTTTTAGCAATTGGAATGCTTAGAAATTCGGGACTCTTAGATTCTTGCGTTAAAATTCTCTCGTTTATTACCAAAGGAGCAAATATACCAAATGAAATTATACTATTAGCAATAATAAGGCCAATTTCAGGGAGTGCTTCAATAGCATTAGCAACAGATTTAATGCTTAAATATGGTGCAGATAGCAGAATAGGAATGATTGCGGCATCAATTATGGGCTCATCAGAAACAACTTTTTATGTAATTGCTATATATATGAATTCAATTGGAGCGAAAAAGAGCAGAAAGGTATTAATTCCAGCTATCTTAGCAGATATTACAAGTGTAATAACAGCAATTTTAATATTGAAATAAAAAAAGAAAAATAAAGTAATAAAGTAAAAATAGAAAGAAAAAGTATAAAAATGTATTAATTTAGACATATTTGACGAACGATTTTTCTTGACAAATCAGTATTTAGAGAGTATTATGTCAATAATGATTAGCAAACATTTAAGCTATTCAAATATTAAATTATTAAATCAAATTAATTTATTCAAAGTTTTATCAAAAGTGATTTATTATTATAAATTTAATAATATTAAATTATTTTCTAAAAATTTTATCTAAAAAAATCCAAAAATTTAAAACAATTATATTAATTATATAAAATATTAAATATTAAATCCAAAAAATAAAATAATAAAAATTGAAAAAATAAATAAGATAATTAAAAAAATAAATTGAATAATAAAAAATTAAATATAATATGTATTAAAAATTAATTTGATAAAAAAAGAAAGGAAAGTATGGATAGTTTTTTATTAAAAGAAATAACAATTTTAATTTTATTATTTCTTTTAACATTTATAGCTGTAAAAAAGGTAGTATCAAAAATTATTACATATTTTATAAAAAAAAGTTTTTAGTTTTGTAGAGAATAATAATTTTAAAAATTATTTATTTTATCAATTATTTATAATCAATATAAATCTCCTATTTTAATTATGATTATATTTTCTTGTATATTATTATTCCGAAATTCCTATGAAATTTATTTTAAAGAAAAAGTGCCCCTACTTTTTATTTAT
>JBPOHA010000009.1:0-52191 GCA_052036095.1 Bacillota bacterium | reverse complement strand
AATTGCCATAGCTTTTTTATTAATTTATAATATTCTTTATTTTGTTATATTTTCAATTTTAATTTATAATAATTTTTCTACTATATAATAATTTTTTCATATTAAATTTATTATTTTCATTTTAAATTTATTATTTTTTCATATTTTTCTATTTTTTTAATTTTTTTACAATAGCTTCACTATCAATTTCAAAAAATTTCATAAGATTTTCAGGTTTACCGGATTTTCCAAAAGTATCTTTAATGCCCATTCTTATTACTTCTTTAGGATAATTCTCTGATAATACTTCACATACTGCACTACCTAGTCCACCAATTATGCTGTGATCTTCAATCGTAATTATTTTATTTGTTTCCTTTGCACTTTTAATTATTAAATCTTTGTCTATTGGTTTTATCGTATGCATATCTATTACTCTGACATTTATACCATTTTTAGCTAGTATATGTTGAGCTTTAATAGCTTCTGCCACTGTGATACCAGTAGCTATTATTGTAGCATCTTTTCCATTTCCAATTTGTATACCTTTTCCAATTTCAAAATTTACTTTTCCACTATTATTGCACTTATCGTCAATATTATTTTCAATTTTATTATTTATTGCATTGGTAATTTTATAATTTTTATCTATCTTAAAATTTTGAATCCCTACATCTTTACTGTTTTTATTATTAAAATCTGTATATATTTCTGCTGTTTTTTGTCTGCTTAATCTCAAATAAACTGGACCTTCATATTTAGCAATAGCTTCAACTAAAGCCTTAGTTTCAATATCATCTGAAGGACATACAACAACCATATTAGGAAGTCCTCTCATAAGATTAATATCTTCAAGCATTTGATGTGTAGCACCATCTTCTCCAACTGTAATGCCCGCATGCGTACCACATATTTTTACATTTAACTTAGGATAAGCAACACTGCATCTAATTTGATCATAACATCTTCCTGTTGCAAATGCTGCAAAAGTTGCTGCAAAAGGAATTTTTCCACAAGTTGCAAATCCTGCTGCTGTCCCTATCATGTCTGCTTCAGCAATTCCAATTTCTATAAATCTCTCTGGAAATTTCTTTTTAAAATAATCAGTTTTAGTTGATGAATCTAAGTCAGCATCTAAAACTATTACGTTCTTATCTTTTAAATCAGCTAAAGCTTTTCCAAAACTTTCTCTGGTAGCAATCTTATTATCTTCATCTAAATTAACATTATCTATTGCAAAATTTTTAGACATACTTTATTTCCTCCTATTCAATTTCGTATTAGCATAAAATATTTATATCATATTTTATATTTAAACTTTAAAATCAATATATAAGCTTATTATGCAAATACTTTTTATTCTAAAATATGTTTATATTTACTTTAATTTTTATTTTAGTCTTATTAACTGAATCTTTTTTTAAGCTATATAATACTTAATTTTTTCGCTTTTTCATTAAGCTCCTCTATAGCTTTCATATATTCATCATCATTAGGTGCTTTTCCATGCCAGCCAACTTGATTTTCCATGAAAGATATACCTTTACCCTTAGTCGTTTTTGCAATAATTGCAGAAGGCATATTCTTAGTTTTTTCGGCAATTGAAAATGCTTGCATAATTGATTCAATATTATTTCCATCAACAATCTCTATTGTATAAAAACCGAAACTTCTAAATTTTTGTTCAATAGATTCATATGAAATATCTTTAATATTTTTAACCTTATCAGTTAATTGTAGAGAATTAGCATCAACTATAACACATAAATTATCTAAATTATATTTGGTTGAAGTCATTGCTGCTTCCCAAACTTGGCCTTCTTCTAACTCACCATCACCTAAAATGCAATACACTCTATAACCCATACTATTCATTTTTGAGTTAAGAGCCATACCATTTGCAACGGACAATCCTTGTCCCAAAGAACCTGTTGTCATATCAACGCCTGGAACTTTATTCATATCAGGATGTCCTTGAAGTTTGCTATCTATATGTCTAAAAGTAATCAAATCCTCTTTTGGAAAATATCCTCTTTCTGCTAGAGTTGCATATAAAGCAGAAGAAGCATGTCCCTTTGATAGCACTAATCTATCACGAGCCTCATCTTTTTCCTTCTTTGGATCTATATTCATTTCATTAAAATATAATACAGTCAAAATATCTGCAATCGATAGAGATCCACCTGGATGACCTGATTTTCCATAATAAATTTCCTGTATTATGTCTATTCTTATTTTATTTGCTATTCGTTCAAGAGCTTGAATTTCTGTAACTTTCATAAATTTTATACCTCCCTTACAATAATTATTATATACTAGATGAAATTTATTTTCAATGTAATTTGTGTGAATATTATATGAAGATTATTATTTTTTATTTTAGTAAAAATAATATTATTATAAAAAGCACTTATAGTTATGAAAGCTATATTATTTTAAAAGTGTTTGCAGTTATGAAAGCTATATTATTGTCAAATACTCTTAGATATAGTGCATAAATTATAAACTTATGCATATAACTTTTTATAAAGTGTTTTAATATCTAGTTGACTGAATCCAATTTTCATAGTATAATTAAAATAGTTTTGGGGATGTAAATGGTTTCGACAGTTACCCAGAAGTATTAATAGCGAGTAGTGGATGGTCGCTTCGGCCACTATAAAAAAGCGAATTTAAAAATAAAAGCTGATAAACAAGAATTAGCTTACGCTGCCTAGTTGCAGCGCCGTTTTATGCTTAGAGCCTACTGCTTTGTATAGGGCGTCAATTTAAAGTAGGAAACAAAACTAGCTTTTCCATTAAGCTAGTGGGTATTTTAAATGGATACATTTTAATTAATTCGTTTACTCTTTGATTAAAATGGAAATTTGAAAGTAAACTGCACTCGGAGAATTTGATATGGAAAGGTTATTGGACGTGAGTTCGACTCTCACCATCTCCACCAATGATGTTTTCGTCGAACTAATGGCGATACATAAAAAAGTACGAAATACCTTGGATTTCATTCCAAGGCTTTTTTTTTCATTGTCTTGCTAACCTTAGAGTTAGTATAAAATAATTGTAAGCTTTTTATATAAAAAATAAGACACTCATATACTTTGTTAATTTTTTTTACATTATATCAAAGCATTTTCTTTTTTGCATTCCGAAACCATTTTACACTATTTTAAAATAATAAAATTTGCAATTTTATGTAAATTGTGATATAATAAAGAGGTTCTTTTAAAAAAATACTTTACCGGGCAATTGCCCAGAAAGGAATACATTATGGAAGTTTGCGTTGGAATTACAAATAACGAAATTGTAATAGGTTCTCCGGTATACTGCCGGAGAATCGAGTATGGTAGCATTATCCGATGTCGTACGACATCGGTAAAGGAGCTCATGATATATCGGGACTATTACGTTCCAATATATTATGTAAAGACCGAACATTCGGTCTACCTCCTCTTAAAGGATGAGGATTTGAAAGGAGGAAATAATGTCTATATAGGAGTCACCGAGGTTACTCCTAAGATAGGATTTCCCCTCGTTTGTTCGAGGGTTGTAAACGACGACATGGACATGCTAAATAAGGTTATTACAAGTACCGTTTTGGAATTTGAGAGTATTGAGGATTTTCTTTTCCTTGTGAACACAAGAAATTCTCACTATATTCTTGTTTCATATTGAATTTACTCTCCCCAAAATGGGGAGAGTTTTCTTTTATATAGTACCTTTCTCCTTCTTTTTGCTAAATGCAAAAAATTTGCTAATAAAGAAGTTTAATATAATAACAATAACAGTTAATGACAATTTAACTGGTTGAAATGGCCATTTCATTATATTATAAAATAGTATAACTCCACCTTCCTCTACTATCATAGTAAATGCTCTTCCTAACATAAATTTTCCAAATTCTTTTAGATTTTGAACAAAGCCTTTTGCTTGTGAATTAAATACCATTTTTCTGTTTGTAAAATACGCAAATATAACTGCAGCAACAATTCCAATAGCACTTGCTATTGCACCATCTATATGGAATTTTCCTTCTAATAAATATGATATTGCTAGATTGACTACAGTAGTTAACACTCCAAATATTACATATAATATTACTTCTTTCGTCATAAATTTTTTTACTAATTTCTTTATTTTTTGTTTAAATGAATTTTTTTCCATAATATTTATAATTTCCTCCAATTATTCTTAATATCCAATTATTCTTAATATCCAATTATTCTTAATATATCAAATAATATCATTTTATGGGATTATAATCAATATTTTTAATTAATTTCTTTACTATTTTTGAAAACACATTATAATTAGCTTAATATAATAGATGATAGAAAAAAACTGACAAAGAAACAAATAAAAAAACTTACTCAATTTTTTTGAATAAGTCTTTTTTTATGATTATAAACTAAACTAATTTTAAGATAACTGTTTCAGCTGCATCGCCTCTACGTTGACCTTTCTTAATTATTTGTGTATATCCACCAACTCTTTTTTCATATCTTGGTCCTAATACATTAAATAACTTATCAGTTAAATCAACATTATTTCCATTTTCATCTTTAACTTTGTTTACCTTTGTCATCATTTTTCTTCTAGCATTTAATCTTGAAGGCATATCTTTTTGTTTTTTAACTGTTGTTGTTTCTTTTACTACCTTTAAGAATTCTTTGCC
The DNA here is from genome assembly GCA_052036095.1 of Bacillota bacterium. Taxonomy (GTDB): domain Bacteria; phylum Bacillota; class Clostridia; order TANB77; family CAG-508; genus CAG-793. Next base: position 47,540 of record JBPOHA010000009.1, on the reverse strand, counting down.
ATTTTTACTCTTTGCAATTTCTGTTTCTTTGTTTCCTTTGCTATCAAGTTTTGCTTTTACAACTTTAGCATCTACTTCTTCGAAATTTCCTTTTTCTTTAATTGCTAAAGATATTAAGCTATCAACTATTGATTTTACTTCTTTAGCTCTAGCATCAGTCGTTTCGATTTGTTCATGCCATATTAAGTCTGTTGTAAGACCTTTTAACATTGACATACGTATATCAGTTGTCTTTCCAAGCTTTCTATTTATTGCCACTTTGTTCACCTTCCTTTATTAGATTTTTCTTATATATTTTTCATATTTTTTAATTTATGTTTTTCTAATCTTAATTTATCTTTTTTAATAATATTATTAAAATTAAAATTTCAACATACTATATACTTTAGAATTCTTCTTCTTCCATTGTTAAGTCTAAACCTAAAGCACGTAACTTTGCAATTACTTCATCTAATGATTTCTTTCCTAAATTCTTTACTTTCATCATATCTGCTTCTGTTCTATTAGCTAAATCTCCAACAGTTGATATTCCAGATCTCTTTAAGCAATTAAATGATCTTACTGATAACTCCAATTCTTCAATTGGCATTTCAAGAATCTTTTCTTTCTTATTTTCTTCTTTTTCTACCATTATTTGAGTATTCTTTGCAGTTTCAGATAAATCTACAAATAATTTTAAATGTTCCGTTAGAACCTTTGCTGCTAAGCTTAATGCTTCATATGGTTCTGAGCTTCCATCTGTCCATAGTTCTATAGTTAGCTTATCATAATCAACCATTTGCCCAACTCTAGTATTTTCTACTGAATAATTAACTTTTTTTACTGGAGAATATATTGAATCAATTGCTATTACTCCTATTGGTTGATTTGGTGTTTTATTTTTTTCTGCAGTGTTGTATCCTCTTCCCATATCTGCAACCATATCCATTTCTAGTTTTCCACCTTTTGAAACTGTTGCAATATGTAAATCTGGATTAAGTATTTCTACTGTTCCATCTGTAATGATATCTTTAGCCGTAACTTCACCTTCACCTTTGAAATCTATTCTAAGTGTTTTTTCTTCATTTTTGTCTAATTTAATTCTTACCATTTTAAGATTTAAAATTATTTCAGGTACATCTTCTACAACATTTGGTATTGTTGTAAATTCATGTTCTGCACCATTGATTTTAACACTCTTTATAGCACTTCCTGGTAATGATGAAAGTAGAATTCTTCTTAAAGAATTTCCTATAGTAATACCATAACCACGTTCTAGTGGTTCACATACAAATTTACCATAGTTTGTAACTTTATCGATTTCTACACATTTGATATTTGGCTTTTCAAATTCTATCATTTTTACCTCCTAATAATATTATTGGACTCCCCCTAATTATACTAGATATCCAATTAAATAAAAAATCAAAGACATTATTTTGAGTAAAGCTCAACTATTAAGTGCTCTTCAACTGGTAGATCAATGTCTTCTCTACTAGCTAATTTAACTACTTTACCACTTAATTTTTCTGCATCTTTTTCTAACCAAGTTGGAACTGGTCTTGCACTATTTGATTCTGTCGCAGCTTTTACTGTTCCATTATCTTTCTTGATTTCTCTAACTGAGATTACGTCTCCAGCTTTTACTAAATATGATGGAATATTTACTTTAGTTCCATTTATGTCAAATGCACCATGTGTTACAAGCATTCTTGCTTGTGTCCTTGAACTTGCAAATCCTAATCTGTATACTACATTATCTAATCTGCTTTCTAATAATGTTAATAAAACTTCACCTGTTTTACCTTTTGTATTAGCAGCCATTTCGAAGTATTTTCTGAATTGTTTTTCTCCAACACCATAGAATGACTTTGTTTTTTGTTTTTCTCTTAATTGAGTACCATATTCAGAAAGCTTTGCTTTCTTTTGTCCATTTTGACCTGGAGCATAATTTCTTCTATTTATGCTACATTTATCAGAATAGCATCTATCGCCTTTTAAGAATAACTTTTGTCCTTCTCTACGGCAGATACGGCACTGTTCGTCCTTATATCTTGACATTTTATATTTTCCTTCCTTTCCTAGAAATCTTTTATACTTATTTTTATTATGAATTATAAGAGTTTTTGTATTTATTGAAAATAAACTTCTGCAAATAAAATTGCTTCATTAAGTTTTCAAAAATTCGTATAAAATTAAACTCTTCTTCTTTTTGGTGGTCTGCAACCATTATGTGGTATTGGTGTTACATCTTGAATACTTGTAATATCCAATCCAGCTGTTTGTAGTGATCTTATTGCAGTTTCACGTCCTGCTCCTGGTCCTTTTACTAATACTTCAATAGTTTTTAGTCCATGTTCCATAGCTGCTTTAGCTGCTGTTTCAGCAACTTCTCCTGCTACGAATGGTGTACTTTTTCTAGAACCTTTATATCCAAGTTCTCCAGCACTTGCCCAAGCAAGAACATTTCCTTGATTATCTGTTAAAGAAACTATAGTATTATTAAAGCTTGCATGAATAAATGCTTTTCCACTTTCAATGTTTTTGCTAACTTTTCTTCCAGTTGTTGGTTTTTTTGTTACGTTTTTTGTAGCCATTACATTTTCTCCTTCCTTATTCTTTAATCGCCTAGTTAGCTTTTATTGCTAACATAATCTAAATATTATTACAAATTTTTAGATATAATTATTATTTTATACTATTAAAAAATTTATATTTCATATTAATTTAAAATTAAATAATTTATATCTAAATTATTTTTTATTAGCATCTTCTGATTTGCTCTTGCTAACTAATTTTCTTGGTCCTTTTCTTGTACGAGCATTAGTTTTTGTTCTTTGTCCTCTTACTGGAAGACTCTTTCTATGTCTTGTTCCTCTGTAGCATCCCATTTCTATTAATTGTTTAATATTAAGAGCTACTTCTCTTCTAAGGTCACCCTCTACAAGATATCCTGACATAGCTTTTCTAATTGCTTGTTCTTGATCTGCTGTTAAATCTTTTACTCTAGTATCTGGATTGATTCCAGCTTCTTTAAGTATTTTTTGAGATCTTTTTAAACCTATACCATAAATATATGTTAGTCCAATTTCTACCCTTTTTTCTTTAGGTAGATCAACTCCTGATATACGAGCCATTTTTGCACCTCTTTCTTAAAAAATTATGACTATCATTGACTTCTAAAGGTGAAATGTATTGTTTTAAACAATTACTATTCAAATCGAAAGGTTTTCATTAAATCGTAATTGTTGTAACAATCTTTAAAAGTTTCTTGATAAATATATATAAACATAGAACTCAATTTTCAGCCGCTCTGAAATCCTATGTTAATATCAAATTAAAAAATTATCCTTGTCTTTGTTTATGCTTTGGATTTTCGCATATAACTCTAATTACACCTTTTCTTTTGATTACTTTGCACTTATCGCACATTTTTTTAACTGATGGTCTTACTTTCATTAGAATATACCTCCTACATTTTTTTGTTTATTTTGCTCTCCAAGTGATTCTTCCTTTTGTTAAATCATATGGAGAAAGTTCTATCTTAACTTTATCTCCTGGTAAAATTTTAATATAATTCATTCTTAATTTTCCAGAAATATGAGCTAATATTTCATGTCCATTTTCCAATTTTACTTTAAATAAAGTATTTGGTAAAGCTTCTGAAACTGTGCCTTCTACTTCAATTACATCTTCTTTAGACATATTTTTCTTATTCCTCCAATTTATATGGTTTGCATAATGTGAATATTCTCCACAATAACTATTTTATTATACAACAAAATTATAGCAATGTCAATATTTCAGGCTCTTTTTCTGTAATTAAAATTGTATTTTCATAATGGGCTGACAAACTTTCATCTACTGTCCATATTGACCAGCCATCCTCACCTTCACAAATATCTGGAGAACCTGCTGCTACCATTGGTTCTATTGCAAGAGTCATCCCAGGTTCAAGTCTTATCCCTCTTCCTGCTTTTCCGTAATTTGGAATACCTGGATCTTCATGCATTTCACTGCCAATTCCATGTCCTTCAAATTCTCTTATAACTCCAAAACCGTTTTTTTCTATGTATTCACCAATAGCATGAGAAATATCTCCAATTCTATTTCCTTTTTTGGCAAATTTAATACCCTCAAAAAAAGATTGCTTTGTAACATCAATTAATCTTTGAGCTTCATTTTTAATCTTTCCAACAGCATAAGTTCTTGTGCAATCACCATTGAATCCATCCTTATAAGCAACTAAATCAATACTAATAATATCTCCCTCTTTTAAAATATCATATTTGCTTGGTATTCCGTGAATTATATTATCATTAATTGAAGCACAAATTGAACCAGGAAATGCTGGTACTCCTTTCATTCCGCTTGGATACCCTTTTTCAGCTGGAATAGCTCCATTTGCTTTCATTGTTTCTTCTGCAATCTTGTCTAATTCATAGGTTGAAATTCCTGGTTTAATTGCTGATTCAACAGCCTTTTGTGCAAGATTTGCTACTCTTCCTGCTTCTCTCATTTTTTCAATTTCAGATTTTGATTTTATTGTAAACATTATTATTCTTCTTTCTATAAAATTATTTGCAACAACATAATATTTCGCTAGCATTAATTAATGAAAAATTATTTATTAATAATATGAGCATTTATTTTTTCTATAGCTTTTGCAGTAGTCTTTTCTTTAGTAGTAGGACAATAAATATCTATATCAATAGATTCAAGTAAACCTTCTCTTTGATAAAATCCAATTAAAGGTTCTGTTTCTTTATGATATGTGTTTAATCTTTCTCTTATAGTCTCTGGAACATCATCTTTTCTAGTAATAAGTGGAGATCCACATTTGTCACATATTCCTTCTACTTTTGGTGGCATAAAAATAGTGTTATAAGATGCACCGCAATCCTTATTCGAGCATATTACTCGACTTGATGTTCTTTTTACTATATCTTCATCTGGAACTTCTAAATCAATTACAGCTGTAATTTTCTTTCCCTTCTCATTTAGATATTCTTTTAGAGATTCTGCTTGTCTTATTGTCCTTGGAAAACCATCTAAAACAACATCATTAAGCTCGTCCAATTTACTTTCCACCATTGCAATTGTTACTTCGTCAGGAACTAATTCTCCTTTTGAAATATATTCTGAAGCTTTATTGCCTAGCTCTGTCTTATTTTTAATTTCTTCTCTAAATATGTCTCCAGTAGCTAAGTGTACTAGCTTATAATTAGAGCATATTTCCATTCCAATTGTGCCTTTTCCACTTCCTGGTGCGCCTAACATTATGATATACATATCATTTTCCTCCTATATTTTGTTTTATAACGCCACTGTAGCAATATATATACAACTTCAAAAGCGAAATCATATATATATTGCTACTTAAAATGGCAATATATTTTGCATTATATTAATGTATCGTATAAATTTATATTACTCTTTTTTAATATTTAATTATCAAATCAATAATATTTAATTATCAAATTCATAATATTTAATTATCAAGAAATTCAAACTTTAATATAAATTTATATTCAACTTTTGTTTACAAAAATATTCAATTATTTCTCTAAAAATCCTTTATAGTGTCTCATTACAAGCTGTGATTGTAGTTGTTGTCCAAGTTCAATTGCAACACCAACTATAATTAATATTGACGTTCCACCAAAAGCTGTATTTAATCCTAATCCTCTTGCAAACATTGGTATTATTGCTATTGCTGCTAAGAATATACCTCCAAATAATGTAACTTTTGAAAGTACTGAAGATAAATAATCAGTTGTTGGTTTTCCTGCTCTAATTCCTGGGATGAAACCACCATTTTGTTTAATATTACTTGAAACTTCTGCAGGATTAAATGTTGCATAAGTATAAAAATAAGTAAATCCTACAATCAATAATAAGTAAATTACAGCATTTATTATTGTATATACCCATCCAACTGAAGTTGAAGAATATGTAGCAATTGATAAATTATATAAAACTCTTAAAAAACCTGATTGGTTTTCTATATCTTTTACGAATAATTGAATGATCATTGCTGGGAATGTCATAAATGATGAAGCAAAAATTATTGGCATAACACTTGCCATTGCTGGTTTAATTGGTATATGCGTATTTTGAGCTCCTACCATTTTCCTTCCTACTACTTTTTTAGAATATTGAACTGGTACTTTTCTTTCTGCTAATTGTACAAATACTACTCCAACAACTAATACTAAAACTCCTAGTATCATTAATACTGCTGTAACTAGTCCTTTTGTACTAAATACTCCGTCAACAACAATTGTATTATAAATTGAAGTCAAAGCACTTGGTATTGCAGATACTATACCTGCAAAGATTAGCATTGATATACCATTTCCAATTCCTTTTGATGTAATTTTATCACCTAGCCACATCAATAAAGATGTTCCTGCTACTAATGATAATACTACTACAAATCCAGCCATTACACTTGTATCTACAAATATTCCAGAAGATTTGTATGAAAGATATACTCCTAGACCTTCTACAACAGCTAAAGCTAATGATATAAGTTTAGTTATTCTATCTACTTTCTTCCTTCCTTCTTCTCCTCCCTCTTTAGTCAATTTCTCTAATGAAGGAATTATCATTGCTAATAATTGAACAACAATAGAAGAAGTAATATATGGTGTTATTGACATTGCAAATATTGAAAGTCTAGAAAAAGCTCCTCCAGATATAATATTTACTAATCCCACAATGCTATTACTTGAAGAATTTATGGTTGATTGTAATGCTATTACATCTACCATAGGTATTGTAATATAACATCCCAATCTATATATTATTATTAATAATATCGTAAACCATATTTTTTTTCTAACTTCAGGTGTCTTTAAAGCATTTACTAAAGATTTAAACAAATTATATCACCTCTGTCTTTCCACCTAAAGCTTCAATTTGCTCTTTAGCAGATTTTGTAAATCTTATAGCCTTGACTGTCAATTTCTTTTCTAATTTTCCAGTTGCAATTATTACTAATCCATCATTTGCTTTACTAATGATGCCATCTTTTATTAAGCTTTCAGCATCAACAGTTGTAGTTGTTGCTTTGTTTAACATTGTTAGAGTTACCTCTGTGTAGTCTTTAGCAAATTTATTGTTAAATCCTCTTTTTGGTAATCTTCTATATAATGGTGTTTGACCACCTTCAAATCCGCGTCTAACTCCGCCACCGCTTCTTGCTTTTTGACCTTTATGGCCTCTTCCTGAAGTCTTTCCTAGTCCTGATCCAACTCCACGGCCTACTCTTAAACTTGATGTTCTTTTTTGTGCTGGTTTTAGTTCATCTAATTTCATTTATGGATACACCTCCTTAATTAAATTTTATTGTACTTTTAATAATATAATTAGTCCTTCTAATTTATATCATATAACATATTTTTATTCTAGATTTTCTTATATATTTATAAATTAATTTTCAAATTTTTAAATATAATTATAAAATCACTTATAGAATTATTAGAAAACATTAAAATTAACGAACGTCTTCTACTTTAATTCCTCTCTTTTTAGCAACTTGTTCAACAGTTTCCATGCTCTTTAGTCCTTCTAATGTAGCATAAACAACGTTTCTTGGGTTATTAGTTCCTAAGATTTTAGTTCTTACATCTTTATAACCTGCAAGCTCTAATACTGGTCTAACACTTCCTCCAGTAATAAGTCCTGTACCTTCACTAGCTGGCTTAATCATAACGCTTGCGCTACCGAATTTGCCAATATATTCGTGAGGTACTGTTGTTCCAACTATTGAAACTTCAACTAAGTTTTTCTTAGCATCTTCTATAGCTTTTTTAATTGCATCTGGAACTTCGGCTGCTTTTCCATTTCCAACACCTACGTGTCCAGCTCCATCTCCAACAACAACTACTGCACTAAATCTGAAAGTTCTACCACCTTTAACAACTTTTGCTACTCTGTTAATGGCAACAACTTTTTCATTAAATCCATCATCTTCTTGTTTATTTTGTCTATCTTGCACTTGATTTTCCTCCTTTTCTTAAAATATTATTTTAATTAGAAATTAAGTCCGCCTTCTCTTGCTGCTTCTGCTAATTCCTTAACAACTCCGTGATATACATATCCGCCTCTGTCAAATACAACATCACTAATTTTATTCTCTTTAGCTCTTTTAGCTATTAAAGCACCAACTTCTTTAGCTGCTTCTTTATTAGCATGTTTTGTTTTTACTTCTTTATCAAGTGTTGAAGCTTGAACTAAAGTAACTCTTTTAACATCATCTATAATTTGAGCATAGATTCCTGAATTGCTTCTAAAAACGCATAATCTTGGACATTCTGCAGTTCCACTTACTTTTGTACGAACTCTGATATGTCTTCTTGTTCTTTCAGCTTTTCTATTTATTATTGAAATCATTATTATCTCCTTTCTAAGATTTAATAAGAATATTATTTCTTACCAGTCTTTCCTTCCTTACGTCTAATATGTTCTTCAACATATTTAATACCTTTTCCTTTATAAACCTCTGGTGGTCTCTTTGATCTTACAACTGCTGCTGTTTGACCAACTGCCTCTTTATCTACTCCTCTTATTATAATAGTATTTGCATCTGGAACATCATATGAAATTCCTGCTGGTGCATCCATTATAACTTGATGAGAATAACCTAAGTTCATAACTAATTTTGTACCTTGTTTTTGAGCTCTATAACCAACTCCATTGATTTGAAGTTGTCTTGTAAATTCTTTTTCAACACCTTCAACCATATTAGCAACTAAAGTTCTATTTAGTCCATGTAAATTGTCATGTTCTTTAGAATCAACTGTTATGTTAATGATTTGTCCTTCAACTTTTGCAGTTACTTCTGAATTTAAGTCTCTTTCAAGAGTTCCTTTTGGTCCTTTTACTGTAATATGATTTCCATTAACTGTTACTGTAACATCTGCTGGTATTGTTATAGGCATTTTTCCTATTCTTGACATTTTTGGGTTTCCTCCTTCTTCAAATTTTAAGTTAAATATCTTTTAATAGTTATTTTAAATCTATCTTCAATATTTTATAAATTTATATATTTATTTTTAATATATCATATCTATTTTTATAAACTATTAATATTATAAATTATATTTTCACTTATTTATAATAAAAATTACCATATATAAGCTAAAACTTCTCCACCTAAACCTTCTTTTCTTGCATCTCTATCTGTCTTTATTCCTTTAGATGTAGAAATTAATGCTGTTCCAAGGCCATTTAATACTTGAGGTAATTCTTCGCTTGATACATATATTCTAAGTCCAGGTTTGCTAATTCTCTTTAAGCCTGAAATTATTTTCTTTCCATGCTCATCATATTTTAAAGTAATTCTTATAATACCTTGCTTTTCATCTTTTATTTCTTCAAAAGAAGCAATATATCCTTCATCTGCTAATATTTGAGCAATTGATTTTTTCATGTTAGATGATGGAACATCAACTGTTGCATGTCTTGAAGTATTAGCATTTCTAATTCTTGTTAGCATATCTGCTATTGGATCTGTTATATTCAAAATTTCTTCCCTCCTTCTTTATTTTTACTTTATCTAAATTAATTATCTAATTTTACTTAAATAAAATTTAACTACAATATTTATATTCTGCAATATTTATATTCTACAATATTTATATTATCTAATTAATTTTTTTCTTAGCTAAATTAGATACTTAATTTTACCAACTTGCCTTTTTAACACCAGGAATTTCACCTTTATGTGCTAATTCTCTAAAGCACTCACGGCAAATTCCGAATTTTCTAATATATGCATGTGGTCTTCCACAAATTTTGCATCTATTATATTCTCTAGTTTGGTATTTTTGTGGTTTTTGTTGTTTTACTTTTAAAGATTTCTTAGCCATTTGCTCTTATTTCCTCCTTTTAATTATTTTTTGAAAGGCATTCCAAGAAGAGTTAATAGCTCTTTTGCCTCTTCATCAGTCTTTGCTGTTGTAACAAAGATTATATCCATTCCTCTAATTTTATCAACTTTATCATATTCGATTTCTGGGAAAATTAATTGTTCCTTAATACCCATTGAGTAGTTTCCTCTTCCATCAAATGAATCATTTGAAACTCCTCTAAAATCTCTTACTCTTGGTAATGCTACATTGAATAGTTTATATGCAAAATCATACATTTTTCCTTTTCTTAATGTAACCTTAACACCAATGTTAACTCCTGCTCTTAATTTAAATGCAGCTATAGCTTTTTTAGATTTTGTTATAACTGGTTTTTGACCTGTTATAGCAGTAACATCTTTTACAGCTCCTTCTAATGATTTAGGATCTTCTTTAGTATCACCTAAACCTATATTTAAAACTATTTTATCTAATTTTGGAACTTCCATCATAGATTTATAGCCAAACTTCTTTATTAATGCTGGAACTATTTCTTTTTCATATTGCTCTTTTAATATTTCCATAAGTCTAAATAGACCTCCTTTCCATCAATTATTATTTAAGTTCTGCTCCGCAAGCTTTGCAAACACGAACTTTTTTATCACCAGTTATCTTGTAACCGATTTTTGCTGGTTTACCACATTTTGGGCAAACTACTGCAACTTTACTAGCATTCATTGGATATTCAGAAGAAATTATTCCTCCTTCTTCTCCAGCTTTTCTAGGCTTTGTTGCTTTTTTCTTAATATTTACTTCTTTAACAATAACTCTATTATCTTTTGGGCTAACTGTTAATACTTCTCCAGTTTTCCCTTTTTCATTTCCTGATAATACTTTTACTGTATCACCTTTCTTTATTTTCATGTTTTCACCTCTTTCTATTATAAAACTTCTGGTGCTAAAGATAATATCTTCATATAATCATTATCTCTTAATTCTCTTGCAACTGGTCCAAATATACGTGTTCCAGTTGGTGTTTTGTCATCTTTTATTATAACAGCTGCATTTTCGTCAAATCTTACGACTGTTCCGTCTGCTCTTTGTATAGGTTTTTTTGTTCTAACAACTACTGCTTTAACAACTTGACCTTTTTTTACAACTCCACCTGGTGTTGCACTTTTAACAGAAGCAACTATTACGTCTCCTACTCCGGCATACTTTCTATATGATCCGCCTAAACATCTAATGCACATAAGTTCTTTTGCACCAGTATTATCAGCTACCTTTAGTATAGTTTGTTGCTGTACCATAGTAAATTTCCTCCTTTTTTATTATTTTATTATTGCCTTCTCTGTTATTTCTACAACTCTCCATCTAATTTCTTTTGATAGAGGTCTTGTTTCCATAACTTTTACAGTATCTCCTACTTGGCATGAATTTTCTTCATCGCGTGCTTTTAATTTATATGTAGATTTCTTAATTTTTCCATAAGTTTTATCCATCTTTCTTGTTTCTACTGCAACGACTACTGCTTTATCCATTTTATCAGATACTACTTTACCAATCATTGTTTTACGAAGATTTCTTTCTACCATTATGGTATCTCCTTTCCTTATTTCTTAGCTTCTTCTAACTTTCTTTGAGTTAAAATTGTATTTATCTTTGCAATGTCCTTCTTAACATCCTTGATTTTCATAGGATTATCTAATCCATTTGTTGCTAAACTAAATCTTAGTTTAAATAACTCTGTTTTTAGTTCTCCTAATTCTTTTTCTAGATCTGGTGAAGACATTTCTTTAATCTTATTTATCTTCATCTTTATCACCACCTATTTCAGTTTCTTTCTTTACAAATTTTGTTCTAACAGACATTTTTGATCCTGCAAGACGTAATGCTTCTTTTGCAACGTCTTCTGTAACTCCACCTATTTCGAACATAATTCTTCCTGGTTTTACAGGGGCTACCCAATATTCAACATTTCCTTTTCCTTTACCCATACGAGTTCCGATAGGTTTAGTTGTTACTGGTTTGTCTGGGAATATCTTAATCCAAACTTGGCCACCTCTTTTAATATAACGAGTTAGTGCAACACGGGCAGCTTCGATTTGATTACCTCTGATTAATCCAAGCTCTAAAGCTTGTAAACCAAATTCTCCATCTGTTATTTTGTTTCCTCTTGTTGCTTTTCCTCTAATTCTACCTTTTTGTTCTTTTCTGAACTTAGTCTTTTTTGGCATCAATGGCATTGTTATCTCCTCCTTCTGCTACAGTTTTCTTTACTGGAAGAATTTCGCCTTTATATATCCAAACTTTAACACCAACTTTTCCATATGTTGTATTTGCTTCTGCAAATCCATAATCAATGTCAGCTCTCAATGTTTGAAGAGGAACTGTTCCTTCTTTATAGAATTCAGTTCTTGCCATGTCTGCTCCACCTAATCTTCCTGATACTGATGTTTTAATACCTAAAGCACCCATCTTCATAGTTTTTTGCATACATTGTTTCATTGCACGTCTAAATGAAATTCTTCTTTCTAGTTGACCTGCGATATTTTCTGCTACTAATTGTGCATTAGTATCAACATCTTTTACTTCAACTATATTTAAATTAACTTGTTTGTTAATCATCTTTTCTAATTCTGCTTTTAATGTTTCAGCAAGGTTTCCACCTTTACCAATTACTAATCCTGGCTTTGCTGTAAAAACATTAATCTTTACAAATTTAGGTGTTCTTTCAATCTCAATCTTAGAAATTCCACTTACATATAATTTTTTCTTAACATAAGTACGAATTTTGTGATCTTCTACTACGTAATCTCCAAAATGTTTTGTGTCTGCATACCATTTTGAGTTCCAATCATTAATAACACCAACTCTAAATCCACGTGGATCTATTTTTTGTCCCATTTTGTTTAAATCCTCCTTCTTTTATATTAAGCACGCTCTTTTAATACTATAGTAGTATGGCTTGTTCTTTTTCTAATTCTTACTGCTGAACCTTTGGCTGCAGCTCTAATTCTTCTTAGAGTTGGTCCTTGGTTTGAATAAATCTCAGCTATATATAATTTGCTATGATTCATTTGGTTATTATTTTCAGCATTTGCTATTGCAGATTTTAATAATTTTTCTAATACTTCTGATCCTGCTTTTGGTGTAAATTTGATTATAGCCATAGCTTCATCAACATTTTTTCCTCTTATTAAATTTGCAACTATTGCAATTTTTCTGCTAGAAATTCTAGCATATTTTACTGTTGCTGTAGCAACTATTTCTTCATTATTTTCTACTACTTTCTTTTCAACTTTTTCAGTTGTTGCAACTTTTTTAGCTTCTGTAGTAGTTGTCTTTGCTACTTTCTTAGCTTCTGTTTTTGTAGTTGTTGCAGTTTTTGTAACTGTTTTCTTTTCTGCTACTTTCTTAGTAGTTGTAGCTTTCTTTTCAACTGGTTTTGTTGTTACTTTTTTCTCGTCTGCCACGATAATGTCCTCCTTCTTATAAAATTATCTTTATAAATTCAATATAATTTACTAATAAATATATCAAAATTTCAATTTATAAATATTAACTATTTACTTGCTGGTGTAGCTGTTGGTGCAGTAGTAGTCGTATCTGCTTTTTGTCCTGAATGTCCTTTAAAAGTTCTAGTTGGAGCAAATTCTCCTAATTTATGTCCTATCATTTCTTCAGTAATATATATAGGAACATGTTTTCTTCCATCATGAACAGCTATTGTAAATCCTACCATTTGTGGGTATATTGTTGAAGCTCTAGACCATGTCTTTAATACTTCTTTTTTTCCACTTTCATTCATTGCATCTACTCTCTTTAATAATTCTGGTGCGATGAAAGGCATTTTTTTACTTGATCTTGCCATAATTTCTCCTTTCCTTGACTATTTTCTTCTCTTTGTAATTAATCTATCTGATTTATTGTGTTTTCCTCTTGTCTTATATCCAAGTGCTGGTTTGCCCCAAGGTGTCATTGGTCCTGCGTGTCCTACTGGAGCTTTTCCTTCACCACCACCATGAGGGTGATCATTAGGGTTCATTGCTGATCCTCTAACTTCTGGACGTTTTCCTAAGTTTCTAGTTTTTCCTGCTTTTCCTAATTTGATGTTTTCATGTTCTTCATTTCCTACAACACCAATTGTAGCTTTGCAGTTAGCTAAAACTAATCTCATTTCTCCTGATGGTAATCTTAGATGAGCATATACTCCCTCTTTTGCCATAAGTTGAGCTGATTGTCCAGCAACTCTTACAAGTTTTGCACCTTGATCTGGATTAATTTCAATATTATGAAGTAAAGTACCAACTGGAATATTTTCTAGCTTCATGCAATTTCCTGGTTTTATATCAGCTTTATCTGCTGAAATTACTTTGTCTCCATTTTTTAATCCCTTTGGAGCTATAATATAGCTTACAGTTCCATCTGTATATTTTATTAAAGCAATATTTGCGCTTCTGTTTGGATCATATTCAATTCCCATAACTTCAGCTTCCATATCAACTTTATTTCTTTTGAAATCTACTATTCTGTATTTTTGTCTGTTTCCGCCACCTTGATGTCTTACAGTTATTTTACCATAACTATTTCTTCCTGCTTTTTCTTTCTTTACTGATAGTAAAGATTTCTCAGGAGTCTTTTTTGTTATTTCAGCAAAATCTGATACTGACATATTTCTTAAAGATGGAGTAACTGGTCTAAATTTCTTTGTTCCCATTTTAAAATATCTCCTATAAATTATTTTGTAGAAATTTTCCCGCTCTACAATGCGGATATTTTTTATTATCCGAGTTGTTTCTCGATAATTTTATATTTACTTATTAATAGGTATTACTATTTAATTTTATTGCCTCAATATATTTGTTAAAAATAATTAAGCTTTATTTAAATAGTTCTATTATAATCTAAGTAAAAACTAAGCTCCCATAAATTCATCAATAGAATCTTTATATTTCTTAGAAACTTTTGTTGCTTTTCCGCCTTTTGCAAGGTAACTTTGTTCTGTTGGATTTGTATCTATCTTAACAATAGCTTTTTTCCAATCTGATGTCATTCCTACGCTTCTGCCAACTTTCTTTTCTTTTCCTTTTACTGTCATTGTATTTACTTTTTCAACTTTTACATTAAAAAGTTTTTCAACAGCTCTTTTTATATCTACCTTTGTAGCTTTTTTGTTTACTCTAAAGGTATATTTACCAGCTTGAACTGATTCATTTGTTTTCTCAGTAACGATTGGTTTTATAATAACTTCTTCAGCTAACATTATGCATATACCTCCTCTAATTTTTTAACAGCATCTTCTGTTATTACTACTTTAGTAGCTTTTAACATATCATAAATATTTAACATATTAACAGTCAAAGCTTTTGCATCTTCAATATTTCTTACAGATTTTTGTACATTTACATTACCTGCTTCAAGAATGATTAATGTTTTTCCTTCTGCTTTTAAATTGTTTAATGTTTTTGCTATTTCTGCTGTTTTGATTTCTTTTAATTGTAATTTATCAACTACAATTAAATCTTTGTCTGCAACTTTTGCACTTAGAACTGATTTAACAGCTAAGTCCTTTTCTTTCTTATTGATATTATAAGTATAAGTACGTGGTTTTGGTCCTAATGCTATACCACCTTTAATCCATTGTGGTGCTCTTATTGATCCTTGTCTTGCACGTCCTGTTCCTTTTTGTCTCCATGGTTTTTTTCCACCACCAGAAACTTCTGCTCTTGTTTTTGTGTTCTGTGTTCCTTGTCTTTGATTAGCTAAATAATTAAGAACAACTTCATGAACAACATTTTCATTTGGTTCTATTCCAAATACTTTTTCATTTAATGTTAATTCCTTAACTTTATTTCCATCTACACTATATACGTCTATTTTAGGCATTATTTATTCCTCCTTCCTTATGCTTTTACGCTTGATTTAATTCTTAAAATTGCTCCCTTAGCTCCTGGAACGCTACCTTTTACTAAGATTACATTTTTATCTAAATCAACTTTTATTACTTCTAGATTTTGTATTGTAATTGTTTCAACACCCATATGTCCTGGTAAGTTCTTACCTGGGAATACTCTACCTGGTGTTGATGTTGGTCCCATTGAACCTGGTCTTCTATGATACATAGAACCATGTCCCATAGGTCCTCTTGATTGTCCCCAACGTTTGATAACGCCTTGGAATCCTTTTCCTTTTGAAGTTCCTTGGATATCAACTTTATCTCCAGCTGCAAATACGTCAGCCTTTAATTCGTCTCCAACATTCATTCCTTCTACAGAATCTAATCTAAATTCTCTTAAATATTTTTTAGGTGTAAGTTTTGATTTTGAAAACTTTCCTAATTCTGGTTTTGTTAATTTGCTTTCTTTAACTTCTCCAAAACCTAATTGTACAGATGAGTAACCATCTTGTTCTGCAGTTTTTATTTGAGTAACTGTGCAAGGTCCTACTTCAATAGCTGTAACTGGAATAACTTTTCCTGCTTCATCGAAGATTTGTGTCATTCCGATTTTCTTTCCTATTAATGCTTTTTTCATTCTTTCTTTCCTCCCATTGGCTGGCTAGTTCGCCAGTATAGATTCACTTATCATAAATATTTAATAAGTGATTTTGATTAATTTTATATTAATTAATCTTAATATCAATAACATATTAATGATATTTTTTATATATAATTATAAATAATTGAAATATACTAATATACTTATTTTGTATAAATCTTATATAGATAATTAATATGTAAATTATAATTTGATTTCAATATCAACACCTGCAGGTAATTCAATTTTCATTAAACTATCAACAGTTTTTTGTGTTGGGTAAAGAATATCAATTACTCTTTTATGAGTTCTTAGCTCAAATTGTTCTCTTGAATCTTTATGTTTATGTGGAGAACGTAATATTGTTACAATTTCCTTCTCAGTTGGAAGTGGAATAGGTCCTGAAACTTTTGCTCCTGTCTTTTTAGCAGTATCTACTATCTTCTCAGCAGACTGTTCTAGAACGACATGATCATAAGCTTTTAGTCTTATTCTAATTTTGTCACTTTTTGTTCCAGTTGTTGTAACTGTTTTTTCAGCTACTTTCTTTGCAGTTTTTTCACTTGCAGATTTTGTAGTCTTCTTTGCTACTGTTTTAGTAGCCTTTTCATCAGCCTTTGCAACTGATTTTGTTTTTGTTGTTTCTGCTTTATCAGCTTCGTTTACAACTTTTGCTTTTTTCTCTGTTGCCATTAAAATTTCCTCCTTATTTTTAATAATTTGGTCGGAAGTTATAAACGCACCCTGGTGTTTCTTTTTAAATCATCATAAAATCCCAAGTTCTTGCATGAATATCTTGGGATAAGTGCTACATTTTTATAAAACTTACCGCCTGGTCTAAAGCCATGACATACTCCATAGAAGTTCCCTCCATCGCCTATTTTCTAGGTGTGTAGCCACATTCTACTTCAACGCACTCATTTACATGCTTTTTAATTATATAATAATATTTGTATAAAGTCAAGCATTTTTATTAAATATTGATATTTTTTATAATATATAATTTAATAAAAAAATAAAACTAGTAATTTTATCTTACTAGTTTTATTTTAATAATTTTACTTTTTCATTAAACTTTTTATATATTCTACTTCTTCATTAGCATCTAATCTCATGAATATAGGTTCACCTTTTTCGATTACTTTTAAATTTTTTAGTTCTTTATATTTTTTCAAATCATCCCAATCTATTACTTCTGTATTGTAATCATCATTTGCTAATTCTTTATCTGCTACTCCTATTTGTTTTAAAATATTATTAGAAGTTTCTAACATTAGTGGCCTTATTAATATTGCTATTTCTCTTAAACTTGCTATTAAATGATACATTGCAGATTTAAGTTTTTCTTCTTTTAATTTTTTGGTTTCTTCTGCTTCATCTTCTACTACTTTTGCTAATCCCCATGGTTGTGTTTCATCTATATATTTATTAGCTCTCGCAATAAAATTCCATATTATTTGAAGTGCATCTGCAAATTCAAATTCGGCTATTTTATTTTCAAGTTTTTTTATTGTGTCTTGAGATTCTTTTTCGAAATCTATATCTGTATCATTTGGTGTTCCATTATATTCTGGCACATTGCCTTCAAAATATTTGTTTACCATTGATACTGTTCTATTTAACAGATTACTTAAATCATTACATAAATCGAAATTATATCTTTCTACAAATGCTTCTGGTGAAAATAGGCCATCTGCTGATGTTGGCATTTGTCTTATTAAAAAATATTTAGTAGCATCTAACCCATATCTTTCCATCAATTGTTCTGGATATATTACATTTCCAATAGACTTAGACATCTTTCCATCTTTCATAGTAATCCAATTGTGTACAAATATCGTTTTTGGAAGTGGTAAATCTAATGCCATTAAAAATATTGGCCAATAAATTAAATGAAATCTTGCTATATCTTTTCCAACTAATTGAATATCAGCTGGCCAAAATTTATTAAATAAATCTATATTATCATTAGCTTGATATTTTGATGGTGTATAGCCTATTGCTGTTAAGTAATTTGTAAGAGCATCAAGCCAAACATAAATTACATGTTTTGGATCACTTGGTACTTGTATTCCCCATTTAAAACTAGTTCTTGTTACGCATAAGTCTTCAAGGCCTGGCTTTATAAAATTGTTAATCATCTCTTGTTTTCTATAAGCAGGCTTAACAAAGTCTGGATGTTCATCATAGTATTTTAAAAGTCTGTCTTCATATTTTTTCATATTAAAGAAATATGCTTCTTCTTTCATCTTTACTACGGGTCTACCACATTCAGGACATTTTCCATCAACCAATTGAGTTTCTGTAAAATATGATTCATCAGGTTCGCAGTACCAACCTTCGTATTCTCCTTTATAAATATCACCTTGTTTTAAAAACTTTTCAAATATTTCTTGTACTGCTTTTACATGATATTCTTCAGTAGTTCTCATAAATTGATTATAATTAATTTTCATTTCTTTCCAAAGCTTAATAGCATTTGCTGCTTGAATATCCACATATTCTTTTGGCATCATGTTATTAGATTTTGCCTTGTCTTCAATTTTTTGTCCATGCTCGTCAAGTCCTGTTAGCATATAGCAATCATATCCTTGCATTGCTTTATATCTCTTTATGCTATCTGCTAATACTTCTGTATATGCAGTTCCTATATGGAATTTTCCACTTGGATAATAAATTGGTGTTGTTATATAAAATTTTTCCATAATACCCTCTCCTATTTAAGATTTATCAATTCTTATTTCTATATTAATTTTCATCTTTATTCAAATTAAATTTTAATTTTTAAATTTCGCTTTATTTTATCACATTATTAGGCATTTTGCAACTTAATTATATATGATTTAAATCACTTATTCAATTTTATTTATTTTGTTTCACATCAATCAATTTTAGCACTACAATAATAGAATATTTTTTATCAATAAATTGCATTTACTTTTACAATTCACATTTTTATTTATTTTGTTTCGCATCAATTATATATGATATTTACAATCACTTATCTAATTTTCATTTGTTTTGTATCAATCAATTGTAATACTACAATAATAGAATATTTTTTATCAATAAATTGCATTTACTTTTACAATTAGCATCAATATTATTTAATATCTTTTATCTATAAAATGATTTTCCATACATTTGCCTATCACTTTATTTTCAAATTATAATCTTCGTGGTCATTATTTTATTTTTTATCTTGTTCTTCTGAATCTGTTTCTAAAATATTATTTACTTTTTCTATTGGTTTAAACTTAAATCCCCAGAATATTTCAAAATAGCTCTTGCATATATAATATACGCCTTCCCATTTTTTTAAATATTCTATGTCAATATCTTGAGCATAAACTTTTTTTATCATACTTGATATTTTTTTAGAATTTCCAAAAGCTACTGAATATGATATATAATTTTGCCATAGTTTAATAAATTCAGCATTTTTTTCATTTAATAATGAATAATCTTCTATTTTCTCTTTTAACCTTTTTAAATTATAATAATCATCTAATATTTTATTGTCATTTTTTAACATTAAATTGTCTGTACGTACTAATAATATTGCAATTCCTATCATTATTTCATCAATTACTAAAATAAAACTATGACTTGTAAGTGCTAATCCTATTGCTATTATTATTACCATTATAAATATCGATATAGAAGTAGCTTTAACCTTTTGACCTGTTCCTTTTTCATTTTCAATATTTATCAGTCTTCGTATATATGCCATTAGAAACATTATTAAATGAGTACCTACCGCTATTAATGGTATAATTACAAAAACTCCTATTAATACAAACATTGCAATAATTATTGTATATGAATACATTTGTACATTTAATCCATTTATTGCAATATGTGCTACTGCCATTATAATTGATAATATTAATATAACAATATCTGCAATTCTTATAGATATAGGCACACTCTTTTTATTTGCGCCTAATTTTTCAAGTTCGCTTGTTGAAATTTCATCTAGCTCTTTTATGTGAATGTCAATATCACTAGACATTGAGATTTCTTTTAATCTTCTTTGTAAATTAACTTGCTCGTCTTCTGAATGTACATCTTCAAAAATCCAATTATATATGTATGATTGTACAGGATCCATATTGATTTCTGTTGCTCTTACTCTTGAAATTATATAGCTATATTGTTGTTCACCATTATTTGTAGCTATATCAACTACATCATCTTCATCAGCATCATCTGTATCTTCATCAATAGTTAGACTCTGTGTAGTACAAGGTACAGCCACAAATTTTACGAATTTTTTATTTATTAAATCCATAACTACAGCTACTACATCTCTTGACAATACATTTCTATTATCCGCAATGCAACCAGCAATTAATGGATTATATTTTCTAAATAGCTCTTCATCACTAATATAATTTGCACTAATAGATTCTTTCTTTTCTTTTTCATAAATGCAAAGTAATGCTATCCAATAAATGAATATTCCTATTGTAAAACAAATTACCCTTATATTGTTGTCTGTCTTTTCTTTGTAACATTCGTATTAAGATCAAGAACTTCATCTCCAAAAAAATACATAAATATATCCTCTGGTCCATTCATTTTTATAATTTTGCTATAATCTTTGTCTCTAAAAAGATTTGTACTTGCAATATCATCTAGTATTTTTTCATTTTCTTTTTCACTCATTATTAAATTTTTTTCTGATTCTTTTAATGCTTTTCCATTGGTATTAGCATATGAATTAGAAAATCCTAATACAATACATTCTATAATAATAAATGTTAAAATTATCATTATCCTTACAATATTCTTTTTCATCTTTCCCCTTATGCTTTTATAAAATTTATATATTTAATTTCAATTTTTTTGCACTATTCTATGTTAGATTTTTTATTTAATCTTAAGTATTTATTGTGATACTACATTATTTTATGTAATAGAATTATTATTATTTATTGTGCTACTACATTATTTTCTGTAATAGAATTATTATTATTCTCGTTATTAGATACTTGATTATTAATTTCAGGCCCTACTATGTTTTTGATTCTTTCTATTTCTTCAGTTGCCAAGTTATACATTGATGTACTCCATTTGTTTTTTCCTGAGTCATGATCTGCCACAATAGCATTCAAATCTAGTATTTCATATCTATCTTTTGCAGATGTCCCATTATCATAGCAATATGTTGGAGCATAAGTTACTTTATCAACTGAAACTTGATTAGTTTGTCCATTTTTACGTATTTGTATATTTAATATAACTGAATCTCTTGTATTTGGAAATGTTTGAGCTGAAAAGAAATTTCCCATTGAATACATTACATATCCAGTTTTTGTAGTTCCATCTGACATATTCACAGTTTTCATTTGCATTGGTTCTAGTACATGTGGATGACATCCTAATATTACTTTAACATCATTTTCTATAAGAAACTCTGCTAAATCATCTTGTTCTGAATTTTCTTTTATTTTGTATTCATCACCCCAATGAATGCTTACACATATAAGTTCAGCACCTTCTGCTTTTGCTTGGTCTATTTGTGACTTCATAAAGTCTTTGTCAATTCTATTTACACAGTATTCTTTTCCTGTTGGCAATGGTATTCCATTTGTACCATAGGTATATGCTAAGAATGCAGTTTTTATTCCATTTAAATCTTTAAATAGTATTTTTCCCTGTTCTTCAATGCTTCTTGCACTTCCAGTATGTTGAATCCCAGCGGCATCAACTACTCCTAAATGATGAACTAGTCCTGAATAGCCCATATCTAATGCATGATTATTTGCAGTAGTCGCAATATCAATTCCTAATTCTTTTAAATCTGTAGCAAGATGATCTGGTGAATTAAATGTTGGATATCCACTATACCCCCTATCTGCTCCTGCCATTGTTGTTTCTAAATTGCATACTCCCACAGTTCTCCCCTCGAAATAATGACTAACATCTTTAAAAAATGATGAAAAATCATAAGTATCAGTTGATGAGTCATAAGCATCTTTAAAATTTTGACTATGTACTAAAGTATCTCCTATTGAGACAATAGTTGCTACTTTGTCTTCTGGAACAACTATTTCGTTTGAAGTTTCATTTTTTTCTATAATTAAATTGTTATTATCAAACGACTTGGCGTTCTTAGTTTTATTTGCTTTATTGCTTGAATATAATATAGCAGCTATTATAGCAACTATAATTAATATTATGCTTAATACTTTCGTTTTGCTGATTTTGCTTCTTTCACTATCATATTTAAAATGTTTTGACATATCTTTTCCCCCTAAAATTTAGCATCTTAAAAAAGCTAGATTATTTTCTTTATTTGTAATTATTGTGTACCATTAAATTAATATTTTTTAATTAATTTACGTTAACAACTTTTAACAATTACCTTTTACAATAAGAATATCATTACTAAAATAAAATATCAACTAAATTTTAAAAAATCGTTAAAGTATTTTTTAGTCTTGAATTTATTCTTTAGATTTAATTTTTATATAACATATTATTTAAAATGTTTTACACAAAAAATAATTTCAAATGTATAAATAATTCACAAATAAGCATAATAATGGTTATAAAACAAATATAACAACACTCATAAAATAGTTTTTACTTTTGTGAATATATATTTTATGCTTAAGAAATCTCTATATGAGTTTATGTTATGAATAGTATTTGGTGTTTAATCATAATTAAAAGAAAGGATGAATTAAATGAAAGCAACTGGAGTAGTTAGAAGAATAGATGATTTGGGAAGGATTGTTATTCCTAAAGAGATTAGGAAAACTTTAAGAATTAAAGAGGGAAGCCCATTAGAAATATTTACTGAAAAAGAAGGAGATATTATTTTAAAAAAATATTCACCAATTGGTGAATTATCCACATTTGGTACAGAATATGTTGAAAGTTTATCTAAAGTTACTGGATTAATATCAATGATAACTGATAAAGACAGCATAATTGCTGTATCTGGAACTTCAAAGAAAGATTTGCTTGAGCAAAAAATTAGTAACCAATTAGAAAAGATAATGGATAATAGAGAATTCTATAATGGAGTTGGAATTGAATTAATTGACAATCCTAAAGCTGACTCTCCTAGGCAATATAAGAGTCAACTAATTGCACCAATAATTTCAGAAGGTGATGTTATAGGAAGTATTATATTGATGAGTAAAGAGACTAAAGAGGCAGGAAAAGATGAAATTCTAACACTTAAAACTGCAGCAAGTTTTTTAGGAAGTCAAATGGAAATTTAAAAAAAGCTAATTTAAGAATTTAATTTTCTTAAATTAGCTTTTAAATTGTTAACCATTTACATTTGAAATTCCAGAATGTTGTGCTGTAATGTCGCTATATAAACTATTGCCTGTAACTTTAAATAAAAAATTTTTAAATATTCTAGACATTGTTACATTAGTATTTTTTACAGTAGCTGAAATTATATCTCCTTGTTTAAGTTTGTATACTCCAGAAGATGCTAATTTAGCTTCTATTTGAGATGTATATTCGCTATAATAATAGTTTTCACCAACTTTTGTAGATTGTGCTTGTGTAGTCTTTTTACTTGCATTGCTATCTAATACTTGTACTTCAATCTCAACAGCGAAAGTATTTCCTGTTGAAGATATAGTTTGAATAAAACTATCATATTTATCTTGTGTAATTTTACCTGTTGACCTTATATTGTCAACAAATTCTGTTGTTGCAGTTTGCACAACTTGTTGCGATATATCATCATTTCTATCAGCTGTTGACATTAATGGAAACATAAACATTAAAAATGCTGCTAAAAATATTGCTGCAATAGTCATTACTGTGTCATTCATAAAATTTCCTCCTATACTTTACTTTATATTAATATATTAAATTTTAACTTAATATAATAATTATCAATCTTACTTAATATTTTTTTATTTGGTTCACGTTTTGCTTTAATAATTATATTTATAGTTCCTTTTTCTAATTTTTTATATAAATATATTGTATAACTCTTTTTACATTTCCAGAATTATTTTCTGTTATTTCATTATTGCTGAATGTAATTACTGATCCTGATAAATTTGTTTGATTATAACTTTCTGTACTACTTTCTGTTGAACTATATACTGCATCATAGTTATATTGTCCCACTCTCTCAATAAATTTATTTGTACAATTTATTAAATTTGTTTGGCCTCCATTTAAATAATCAGTATATCTGTAATTTATTTTATAATACGGAACATTTCCTTCAGAACCAATATAATTATTATATATTGTTTTTGATGTATAATATTTGGCATTATTGTCGTCATCGCCATAATTATTTATTAGACATTCGATAAAACGCTTTG
The DNA here is from genome assembly GCA_052036095.1 of Bacillota bacterium. Classification (GTDB taxonomy): domain Bacteria; phylum Bacillota; class Clostridia; order TANB77; family CAG-508; genus CAG-793. The sequence continues at coordinate 22,847 of JBPOHA010000009.1, read as the reverse complement.
CATACTTTTCATTATAACTCCAAGGTTCCTGTCTTGTCAACTCATCATTAATATCTAATCCATAAATTGCTCTTTTGCTAACATCTGTTGCATCTGGATTTACTCTCAAATATGATTTTTGCAATTGTGAAATATTATTTGAGCTTGAATTATCAAGTGCTTCAGAATAATATAAAGTCATTGGTTTTATAGAATCTATTACAAGATTTCCATCACCATCTAATCTACCGATGTAAAATAATATAGTATAGCCTTCTTTATAGTATGCATATAAAGTTGGAACTATTGTTTCTGCTCCAACTTTTCTATAAGATGTTATCTTGTATTCAGCACCATTTAATGTGATTTGGCTCGTATCATAGTATTTTTGTGTTCCGTCTAAAGTAGTCATTACAGATGAAGCAGCTTGTCTCACCTTTGTAAAAGCCATGACAGTTATTGACAAAGCTACAACAAATATTAAGACAGCTGCTGCTATTTTTAATGCATCACTTGCATTTTCATCCATTATCTTTTCTCCTAATTATTTCAACGTTTAATTTAATGTAATTACAATACATCTTAAGAATCCAGATTTATAATATCCAGCAGGATCATTTGCAATCTCTGCATCTGTTTTGCTACCTATATCTGATTCGTCTTTTGACGCACTATCATTTGATGGATCAACAGTATATGTTTTTCCAGCTTTTAATTTCGTCGCAATAGTATTAACAGCTGTTGTAAAGTCAACATTTGTTACGCTTGCTTCTATATATCTAACTGCAATCGTTTTGGCTTCTTCATTTGTACCACTTGTTATATTATTAGTTCTTATTGTACTAAGTAATTGTTTTACTTCAGCTGATGTTTTATTATTTCCAAAGTATGCTTCAAACTTACTATTTTGTGCTGAAGCTTCTGGTCCTGATAAGTCAGCCTTTCCTGCAGTAGCTGCTGCCTTTTGATAAATAACTATACCTAAACTAATGATTAAGATTGAGACTAATATTGCACCTGCTATTATAAGTGCTTTTGATGCGTTTTCCATAAAATTTCCTCCTTTGATTTTTTCATTTTACTTTATTTTATATTTTGTAGTCTTTTTGACTAAACTTAATAACTAACTAATACTTTTTAAATAATATATTTATTTTTTATACTTCTTCAAAGAGTAAATACTTTACATATTTGGTTTCATCGTGATATTCAATCTTTGTGCACTTGAAATTAACATCACTATAATATTGAATAAACTTTGAAATGTCATTTTTTACTATTTTTTCCTCTTGTATTTTTTCATTACTTTGTTTAAATTTAATCTCTATATTTATTGAATCTTTATTATTATCTATGTATATTTCATTGCTATCTTTTGAAATATTATTTGCATAATTTTTATTAATTGTACTGTCCATTAAAGATGCAAGCTCAGTAGCAGATATTTCTTTATTTAGCAAAGTATCATATTTGCTGTTATTTAATAACATTTCACTTTTTTTAAATTTATATTGATAACTAACATAAATAACTGTTGATATCGCTATTATAGAGATTGTTAATAAAATAATAATTCTTTTCATATACTTCCTTTATATTATAACATTGATGTTTTTTTTATGCAACATATTTTCGATAAAATCATTATATTTTAATAATAATATTTTATATCTATTATTATTTAAAAAATATTAAAATAATACTTCTATTTATTATTTCTAATTTAATTTGTCACAGTATTATAATCATCTTTAGTTGTTACATCATAATTTTCAATTGCAGAATCTGTAACAGTGTTAAAGTTAATAAAATTAACTAATCCAGTTGTGCTATTAATTCCTATTGCATCATTTGAAATGCTATATGTTATTTCAGTTCCCCAAACTTTCAAATTTGAGCAATTACAACTATATAATTTTTTGTTATATTTTGCTATAAATTCATTAACTTTTGATATATATTTGCTATTATCTTCATAATCACTGTCTTTTTTTATATAATTTATATTATCGAAAAAACTAATTCCATCAATTTTAACATCTATATAGTAAACTGAACTTGTGTCATTTCTTTTTAACTCATAATAATCGTTTTGTTGCTTTGCAAAATTTATTACAGTTACAATTTCTGTGGTAGTTATATTAGCTCGTCCTGAATATATATAAAACTTATTATTAAATTCTGCTTTTTCGCTTTCTGACATTTTTGAATGCATATTAGCAGAAAAATTTCCAAATAGAGTATTTACTACAACGATTAAAGTAAGAACTAATATTCCTATTAATATTTCACTTGCCATTATTAGTGCTCTTGATGCATTCTCCATTCCTTTCCTCCACAAATTATAAATTTAATTCTATAATTAAATTTTCAATTTATTATATAATTTAATTATTTAGTACCTGTTTTAAATATTTGTTTATATTTAAAACCACATACTCTTCCTGATGTCTTTTCATATTCAACATCTGTACATTCAAAATATAACTCTTTAAACTCTTTTTTATCATCAGAAGATAACTTGCCCCAATAATCTGAAATATATTTAAGAATATTATAATATTTATTATTAGTTCCTGTTTCTCTGCTAAGATCTGTAGCTCCAGGGAGTCTGGCTGACTTATTAAACTCACCATCAGATTCATTGCAAAACATTGCATATACACTAATTGCTTGATATCCTTGATCATCTAAATATCTATTATTTGAATCATTTGCAAGATTCGATAATGATAACAATTCATATCCCCTAATTACACTTTTATTATATGATTCAAATTCCTTGTTGAAATCAGTTATTTTTTCAATTTTTTTTGACTCTTCTTCTGCAACTTTATAATCTGAAATCTTATTCCATCCTAGAATTAATAAGCTTATAACTAAAAGTGCTACCAGAACTCCCCCTGCAATAGCTATCGCTTTTGTGGCATTTTCCATAATAAAACTTCCTTATCCTAATTTATGTTAATATTTTTTGCAATACCATATTATTATTTTACTTTTTAGTTAAATTATCCATTGTACTAGTCATACTAGTTAATCCAATATATACTAATGGTAAAATTAAATATCCTACAAATATTACAATCATTGGTGCAAATCCTATTGTCCTTCCCATTCTTCCCTTTTTTGCTATTAATCTATCGTTAGATTCTTTTCTCTTGTTTTTATAATAATCCCTATCAGAATCTAATTCTTCAAAAGCTTCTTTTATTGGAACTTTTTCAACTGCTGATTGTAAACTTTCAATTATTCTAATAAATTCTTGATAAGAAACTTCTTGTTTCATCTCTTCTAATGCTTCCCAAGCACCACTTTCATAGTTGTTTAAGCATTTACTAATCTGTTCTTTGAATATGTCTGAATATCTTTCAAGCCATTCTAGTATCATCTCAACATCAACTCTTTCAAGTCTCATTAACATTAAAATAATAACTTGATATTGCATTACTTCATCTTCCATCTCCATATTTCTCATACGAATTTGAAATTTTAGTAATAATATTGGTGCTACATAGCCTATATATCCCACTACCATTGATATTAGTATTTCAAACCAGTGTAAATACTCAGCATTTATAATTTGTAATTTATTATATATTTTTGTTGCATTTGAACTTATTTCATCATCGGTTGAGTCTTTATACTCTTTTGAAGATTTCATAGCTTTTTTTATCTCTACAATTGTAGTATTAGTTTTTCCTCTAAACATATTCAAAAATACATTATGTTTTTTAGTTGTTTCAATAGCCTTTAATGCTTCTTTTCCGCTACTTTCACCTACTAAATTATAATCAGTAGTTGGCTCTGTGTAAATATAATTTATCTGAATTTGATGTAAAATAAATAACATTCCTAAAGATAAAATAATACTAACTATTGCAAGTACAATTCTTGAAACATATATCCATGGAATTTTTTGCTTTGATGCAGAATCTTTTAATAACCTTTGCAATTTTCTATATTCTGCTGTATTTTTCTTTGGTATAAATAAATCAATAAATTTTTTTATTTTTGGTATAGCATATACTTTTGCTTGCCAAGGATTTTGATTGTCTACTACCTTTTTTACTGATCCATTATCTTTTAGTTTTCTTACTAAAATATAGCATACAAATGTCAATATCATTATTAATATTTGTACAATCATTCCAGCTTTTCCTTCATAAAACGACTTTGTAAAGCTGAAATTTGATACTGCCCAATTTTTTAGTGGTTCCAAGAATAGCATTGGAACAATAGAAATAATTGAAATACTCTGAAATACATAGTTTAATTTGTCTCTTTTAAGAATTTCCAGTTGCATTTCTTGAGTAATGTTTTCCAAGTTTTTCAAATATAAAGATTCGTTATTAAGTTTTCTATCTCCAAATTCTTGAGTAAGATATGAAATACCTGCAAACTCTTTTAAATAATTATTTGGAGCAATATCATAATATTTTTCGAGTTCAATTTCTGGATCTGATGAGTTTAATATACTATATATTTTTTCTGCTTGACGAGCAATTTCCATATGATCAGTATTTTGTGCTGTAGAGTATATTGCCTCTCCAACCATATTTGTTTCATGATAAGAGTGTCTCATAGATGAGAAAAAGTCTATTTGTTGTAATAATAAATTGTTGTCTAATTTATCAACCATTGAATCAGTTATTGAGTCAATAATGAATAATTCAAATATTAAAATGATAAACATTAATAGCACATTAGTATGAGTTATATATATTGTTGCTATAGTTAATGGAATAATTATCATTAATGCCCTAAATATAATTTTAGCTGATTGCATTCTAGTTAAATATTCATCATCTAGATTATTAATTTCAATTCTTCTTCTTACTTTTAGTAAATATCTTTTTATAAATGGAGTCTTTAAAAAACTAACATATAATTTTTGATAAAAAATTTCTGTTGAAAATTTATTTTCTTTAGTACCTTGCCTCAATTTTTCAATTCTTGCAACATCTGAATTTTTCATTTTTCTTTTTAGTGATATAAAAATAGCAATTATCACTATTAATAGAACTAGTACAATTCCTATAAATGCTATTATAATTGTTGACATTTTTAAGGGCTCACCTCCTGCACTTTTTTAATTACATTTTTTGACTTTTAATTTTAAGCTTTACTTTTTTAATCCGCTTTTATACGTTTCCATTGCTTATCATTTCACCTCTGTCGCTATAGTTAAGTCCCCAAACTTTTTTAATAAACTCTCTAAAAGCTACAGAATCTGTATCATCCATATTTATAATCATTTCTTTTAAATTTTTATCTGTTATTGGATTCGTAATCACATATCTTCCATCTTGATATTCCATTATATTTCTGTAATGAAATATTTCTTTATTTGTTTCTTTTGCATAATATTTTGTTGAGTTATCAACAAAAGTATCAAATTTTCCTTCTAATGTTTGTGATTGATGATTATTATATACATAATCATTTTTATCAATTATTGGTATACATTCTGTAACCCTTTCAATATATCTTGCTCCCCTAAAGTCTTTTACTAAATGTATATCAAAATTAAGTACTGATACAACCTGCTCTTCTGCAACTTTTTCATTAGTAAATACTCCAGTCCTTAACATTGAGTTACGAAGTGCTGTTACTAAATCTGGAAAAGTCTTAGCATGGTGAGTAAATAATGTAAATTTAGATGCAACCTGTGCTGCTTGAATCATCCAAGATGCTACTGGGTCAGTTGCAACCTCACCAATGATATTAACAGAACCATCAGTTTTCTTTTGTACATCTAGACCTTGCTGTCCTGAAATTGTATCTGTTTCTCTAAATGACAATATATTTCTTGTTGGATATATTTTTCTTAAATGAAGCTCGAATGCAGTTTCCTGAACACGAATATTCATTGTTTCATAAATATTTTCAATCATTGCCATAAGCATTGTAGTTTTACCACAACCTTGCTCACCAGTAAGTGATATAATTCTTGCACCTTTTACTAAATATTTTAGTAAATCTATTGCATCTTCTTTTCCTTCTACACGTATAATTTGTTCCAAAGTAGCTCTCTTTACATCGAACTTTCTTACGAAAAATCCCCATGTTTCAGAGAAAGTTGGTCTTACTACAACAACACGAGAACCATCTTTCATTTCATTAATTTTAAAACCATTTGTATCTGATAACTGTCCTGGATTATTGTATTTATAAATATTCTGACATACTCTTTTTAATTCTGCTTCTGTTCCAAAAGATAAGAAAGCAAGTCTAATTGATTTTCCAGAAAACATTATCCATATACTATCACAAGCACGTGGAATCTTATGATCCATAACTTGATTAACTACACTACTATCTGTTTGTGCAACCTGGCTTAAGAAACTTTCTGGTAATCCTGATACACCACCTGAAATACCATCGATGTTCATATCTCTTACTTCGTCTATTGAACTATAGCCTTTATATTTTTGATATATTCTTTGTACAACTATCATTAGTTTATCATCAAATGTTAAGTTAAAATTTTCTTTATCATAAATAGCACTTATTTCTTCCGGTGTAATAACATAAGATGGTTTTGTATCCCCTGATGTATATTTTAATTCGTCTAACTTATATTTTTTTATTATTTGTCCTAAAGCTTCAAATCCAAAGTCTTTTTTATACATATATATAATAATATCAAACTTATCTTGAGGAGTTAAAAGTGATGGTACATCAAAAGATATAGCTTTTGACACATTAGTTTCATCTACCCCATATTCCTTTGAAAGTAAATCATATATAAGCTCTTTTACATATTTCTTATCATTTACATCTCCATATGTACAACCTTTTAAAGCCTTTTTTAACTCATATTTTTTGCTTTTTCTTCTTTTCAATTCTTCTTCTGAAAGGCCTAAATCATATAAATTAACTTTTGTAATTTCATCTAATCTTCTCTTAACAAAGTTAATCATCATGTCTAAAGTATAAGTTTTATCATCAATAACAATGTTTTCTTCAACTTTAGCATTTTGTTTTTCTTTTATTTTTTTAGCTATAATTGCTACTGCAATAGCTAATATTGCCATACTTATAATAATGTTAAGAATCATTTTTTCCTTAGCTCCTTTCAGCTGTTAATAAATTACATTTTTTCATATTCATGTTGTTTTCTGAAAAAATCAATATTTTCAATTGTATCTTTTAATGTATTGTAAAAATAAAATTCTTTGCTTTCTTTGTCTTTTATTAATTGTGACATTAATAAATAGTCAACTATTTTTCCTTCTGAACAATAATCTGAAAATAGTATATTATAAGGTATTATCAATGGTATGTTCTTTTCCCTTAAATATCTTGCTACGTTTTTGTTCGTATATTTTGACTCCGAATTGTATTTTCCAATTGATAAAATAACATTACTTCTTCTAAAAAAATCATCTTCATTTTGTAATTGCAAAAAGCTATTTATTGAAGTCATATTTTGATTAAGTCCTATTAATATTAAGTCTGAAATCATTAATAACTTTTTTTGACTTTCATCTGGTATTTGATTGCTTAAATCAACTATAACAATATCATAAGATTTATTAGCAACATCTGCTATTTGTGAAAAATATGTAGATAATGTACAGTATTCTTTGTAATCCACTGTACATGGACCAGGTAAAACATCTAATCTATTTCTTAATATTGGCTTTGTATAGCTGTTTATCATATCATTTGATGCTCTATTACTAGCAAAAGTTCTAATAAGTCCTTCCAATCCACTAGAAATATCAAATCGGTTTGGAGTATTTATGAAGTCCATAATATTTTTTTGTTTTTTAGGCCAAAAACAATCTTCAATTGTTTTGTCATTAAAATCAGTTGATATTAGTAAAACTTTGTAATTATGTTCTATTGCCATGCAAGTTGCTATTGCTGATGCAGATAAGCTTTGCCCAGTTTCTTTTTTTTCTTCATTGACAAAACTAATAATTGACATTTTGTTTTCCTTTCATTTTAATTTAATGTTTGTTTTTTAAATCATTCTACTTTTAAATTTAGTTTATTAATTTTTTCTTATAACCTTTCTTATGTCAGATTGACTAATCTGTCCTTCTGTAATAAGAGAAGTTATATATTCTAAGCTGTCTTTATATGTAGAAGTATAATTTTTAAATTTTATTTCCTTTGTAAGTTGATTTTCTAAAGTGCATCTTCTATTTGAAATTTCATCAGCAAACTGTACTTTTCTTTCATTCCATTTTATATTGTTATTCATTGCAATTAAATTGTTTAAATAATTATCTTGTTTGTCATTTATATCTGCTGATAAAATAACTTTCGTTAAAACCACAGGTCTTTGTATAAATTTTAATATCTCTATTCCTCTTTGCTCATCAAAAACATCATATGAAGTTGCAAAGAAGATTTTATTTAGTGCAGGTATCATAAATGAATTTAAAGTTTGTACATTATCTGTGTCTATAAATATATAATCATAATTTAACTGCGTTCCTAAATATTGTGCAATACTATTTAAGTTCATAAAGCCTATTGCAACATCAATGCCATGATACTCACTTACATAAACATTATACTTATTATTATTTGTATTAGGAACAATATAGCGAAGTCTCTGCATAAAAGTAGCATCTACGATTAATGTGCTTTTTCCTAAGTAATTTAAAGTTGCACATATATTAAGTAATAAATCTTTCTTATCATAAGCGCCAATAAATCCAATTTGTTCCACTATTTTCTCCTTCTAATACATTTAATTTTTTTAAAGTGATTAATAAAACTTTTAATATTTGTTTAAAATATTTTTTATTTAATATAATAGCTTTTACTTATAAAAATATATTTTTATTTAGCTAATGAATCTAAATAAGTCTTTCTTTGTGACTGTTGCGTTGTTGTTTCTGATGTAGTTCCACTTTCAACTCCTGATTGTTGTACTGTAGAATCAATACTATTTAAAGTTGAATTTATATCCTTTCTAAAATTATTATACTTACTTTCAGTCATAGTAATTAATTCCGTTCTAGTATCGTTTGCTATGTTAGAATCTTCCTTAACCAATGCTTTTGTTTCTTCTGAAGGTACATATGTTAAAGAGGAAATATTTTGTATTCCAGGATCAGTATATTGGTTAGCATATAGTTTACTACCTTTAATCTTGTAAGTATCAATAATTGCAGCACTCATAGTTAATATTTCACTTTCATTAACATTTATAATTATCGTTGAAGCAGCTGATGTTGTCCCTTTTAAATCTGGAATAGTAACTTTTTTCTTTGATAAAACGATATAATCTACTCCATTAGGTAATCTAAGTCTTATGTCTATTGTATCTCCTGTTTCTAATAATGTAGGTAATACAATCATATTATATTCTTGTTGTCTTGCATCATTTGTAGGGTAGCTATCTTCTGTCGTAATCATATTAGTTGTTAGTATTGTTTTTTCAGTTAAATCTATTTTTGCAATAGCTTTTTTTATTTTATTGCCATTTTGATCATTTGTTATTGCATCTAGCAAATTTTGTGTAAGTATTTCATTTGGTGTAACATTTGCATCTGCTGTTGAAGTCTGAATCTTTTCAGATGTTATCTCCTCACCTGACTTTACACTTGATTTTAAAGTCATTACTGTTTTTTGTGCTTCAATTCTCTGTTTTTCTTCACCTTTCATTTTAAATATTTGCATACCCAAAAATCCGGCTACTATACTGCCAATTAATAATGCTATAATTAACCCCTTTAAAAATGATGAACGAGCTTTCTGCTCTAATGGATTCATTGTTGCCATTGCCTAATTCCTCCTTATATATCTTATTTATAATATTTTTTATTTATTTTATACCATTTGCTAATTATAAGCAATATTTCTATTAATTATTTTAATAATTTAATTTTGCTGTAATATTTGTAATATAATTGTAATAAAATTTTGAGTTTTAATAAAAAAATTAGTTTTATTGAGCTTAGGCTCTTTAAATTTAGATTCTTTAACATTAGATTCTTTGAGTTTAGACTCTTTAAGTTTAGATTCTTTAAGTTTAGACTCTTTAAGTTTAGACTCTTTAAGTTTAGATTCTTTAAATTTAGATTCTTTAAATTTAGATTCTTTGAGCTTAGATTTTTTATAGATTTGGTTATTTTTTATAATAAAAACGTTTTCTCAATAAAAGTTGGGGTAATAAGATTTTATACTTATCACCCCAGCTTTTTTTGCAAATAGTTATTTATTTATAGTTTTTTTAATTCTATTATTCACTAATTTGAATTATCTCAATTTTTATTGATTTCTTTCAATTTTGTTCTTTTTGTTATTTTTGCTTTTTCTGTTTAATATTATAAATTGAAAAACAAATAAAGTTCCAAATGATGTACCTATTGTATCTAATATTACATCTGTAATTTGTGCTGACCTTCCTGATATAAATGATTGATGAAATTCATCACTGCAAGCATATAGAAAGCCTATTAAAATGCATACAATAATTTTATTTTTGTCTTTTATATCAAATGTATTTAAAAGTAATATTGACCATAGGCCTACTGTTGCATATATGCTAAAATGAGCAATCTTCCTTAAAACGAATTCTCCATTAACTATTACTTTTTCTTTTTGCTCAACAGAAATTGGTAAAATATCAGCTATCTTTGTAATTATTCTCTTGCTCATTCCCCCAGATATTGTTGAATTTTGATTAGAAAATCCAAATATCATCATAAATGTTGCTATAAGTAATATAGTATATATTATTCTTTGTATTATTTTCTTCATTTATTTTTCCATTCTTAAATTTCATATTAATTAATAACATATTAATATCATATACAACTCATTAATGCAATATCATATTAAATTATTTATAGTAATAAATTTTAGTACATTCCGCCCATTCCCATTTCTGCACCTGCGCCTTCTCCATGAGAACATCCACATTCTTTCTTTTCTGGTATATCTGTAACAACTGATTCTGTAGTTAATATCATAGATGAAATTGATTCTGCATTTTGAAGTGCACTTCTTGATACCTTAGTTGGATCTACTATTCCAGCTTTTTTCATATCTGTATACACTTCATTTTTAGCATCAAATCCAACTCCAACCTTTTCAGCTTTAACTTTTTCAATTATTACAGCTGGTTCTAAGCCTGCATTTGTTGCAATCTGTCTTGCTGGTTCTTCCAATGCTTTTAATATTATCTTTCCACCTATTTTTTCATCGCCTTTTAATTCATCTATGCTCTTTGTAAGTTCTGGAATAATATCAATATAAGCTGTCCCACCACCAGCAACAATTCCTTCTTCAACTGCTGCTCTTGTTGCTGATAAAGCATCTTCAATTCTTAATTTTTTATCTTTCATTTCTACTTCTGTTGCTGCTCCAACACCAATTACTGCAACTCCTCCTGCAATTTTTGCAAGTCTTTCTTCTAATTGTTCTTTTTCATAAGAACTCTTTTCATCTTTGATTTGTGCACGTAATTGTCCTGCTCTATCTGCTATTTGTTGTTTATCTCCAGCACCATCAACTATTATAGTTTTATCTTTTTCAATTTTAATTTGTTTAGCTTTTCCTAATTCATCAATAGTTGCATCCTTTAATTCAATTCCAACATCTGATGTAATTACTGTTCCACCTGTTAAAATTGCAATATCTTGAAGCATAGCTTTTCTCTTGTCACCATATCCTGGAGCCTTAACAGCTACAACATTTAATACTCCTCTTAGTTTATTAAGTATCAATGTTGAAAGTGCTTCACCCTCGATATCATCACATATTATTACTAATTTTCCAGCTGATTTCATTACATTTTCAAGTAATGGTAAAATTTCTTGAATGTTATCTATCTTCTTATCTGTTATCAAAATATATGGATTATCATAATCTACTAACATCTTCTCTGTATCAGTTACCATATATGGAGAAACATAACCTTTATCAAATTGCATTCCTTCAACAATATTTAGCTCTGTACTTGAAGTTTTTGATTCTTCAATAGTAATAACTCCATTTGTTGAAACCTTATCCATTGCATCTGCTATTAATGTACCTACTTCTTCATTATCTGCAGAAATGCTAGCTACTCTTGCAATATCTTCTTTTCCATTTACAGGTACGCTGATTTTCTTTAAAATTTCAACAGCCTTTGCAGTAGTCTTATCCATTCCTCTTTTTATAGCCATTGGATCACCACCTGCTGCAACATTTTTAACTCCTTCTTTAATCATACTTTGTGCAAGTACAGTTGCAGTAGTTGTTCCATCACCTGCTACATCATTTGTCTTTTCAGAAACTTGTTTTACAAGTTGTGCTCCCATATTTTCAAATTTATCTGGAAGCTCTATTTCTTTTGCAATTGTTACACCATCATTAGTAATAAGTGGTGCTCCAAAACTTTTATCTAATACTACATTTCTTCCCTTAGGTCCTAATGTAACCTTTACAGTGTCTGCTAATTTATTAACACCATTTAATAACTTTTTTCTAGCATCTTCTCCAAATTGTATATCTTTTGCCATAATCAAAATTCCTCCTTATTTAATTTAATAAATTTTGTTTTCTGTCGAATCTTTAAAATTCGAATTTTTTTCAACTTAAAATTAATTTTATTTACTTTTTTCATTTTAAAATTTAGCTCTGATATTTTTTTATCAATCACAAATTGGTTTAATTATTCAGCAATAGCTAAAATATCATCTTGTTTTACTATTATGTAATCTTCTTCTTCGTATTTTATTTCAGTTCCTGAATATTTATTTATTACTACTTTATCACCTTTCTTTACTACCATTGCAATTTTCTTGCCGTTTTCTTCTTTTCCAGGTCCAACTGCAATTACTTCCGCAATTTGTGGCTTTTCCTTGCTACCACTTGAAAGTATAATTCCGCTCTTTGTTGTTTCTTCTGCTTCTGTCATTTTTACAATAACTCTGTCACTTAATGGTTTTAACATAATAAAATTACCTCCTTCATATCTGTCATTTTTAATTATATGTTAAATGTGCTTAGTTTATTTACATATAAAAACTATTAGCACTCTTTTTTAATGACTGCTAATAGTTTTATATCTTTTTTTAGCAATTGTCAATAGACATTGCTAATTTTCACATAATTTTCACAAAAGGTTTTGAACTCATTTACTTCCTACCTTCTTCTCTTTGGAAGCCATACGATTTCCTTTATTAATTCTTTTTCCCGATATTGTATTATCAGGACTCAGCGCTACAAGTATAAAGTGACACGAAAACCGACACAGTCGTAGGAACCTTGCGCAGTATTGAAGCCTCTACCACCTGCTGGACGATCAGTGGAAATATAACCATAATCACCTCCATGAAAGGTGCAAGTATTACCTTCAATGCTACAAAACTCTGTGGTCCACTCCCATACGTTTCCTCCCATATCATATATATTGCATACGGCTGTGGTTTCTCCTGTAGGAATTAATGTATAAGTATCTTTTGCTTTTGTCTGTGTATTTCCATCTATATCTGTATAAGTAAATGTTTGATCATAATAATTTCCTTGACTACTGTTTGTTGAATAGTTGCTTACTGTTGCATCTATGAATTGTAATGCTGTATCCCATGCATAACTACTGCATAATTTACTTGCTGTTATTCCGGTATAATTATTTGCTGTTTTTATTCCTTCTGCTAGTGTTTTTGCTTCATCTCTTGTTACCCAGTTATATGGTACTTGTCCTTTTTTTACTGTTACTGCATTGGCTGTACTTGTACTACTTGTTCTTAACGTTTTTGCTGTCGTTGATACTCCATCTCCTGCTTCATATCTTCCGATATAATATCCCTTATTTTTTGTTACACTGGTTTGTTCATCAGTTGGCATATCTTCTGTATAAGTAGTTGTTATATCTTCTCCTTTAAATGCTTTTCTTGAATAGTCATTTATAGTTGCTACTGGTATCCATACATATTGGTTGCCATTTGCATCTTCTATTACTACTCCTCCTGCTACTGTTGTTGCTGAATCAGCTGCTATTTTAAATCCTGCTGGGACTGTTGCTGGAGTTGCACTTGAATCTGTTATTGTTGTATTTTTATCATAATATTTTCCTTCTTTGCCCTCTGCTATTGCTCCTTCTACTGTTGTTGCTGTTGCTTCATTTTTCATATTGTTTTCTAGATATTCTTCTAATTTTGCTAATTTGTTTGCTTCATTTTCCTCTGCCTCTTTGTATGTTGCTGTTGCATTTTTTGATTTACTTATTATTCCAGTGTTAAATGCTATATTAATTGATACTCCTGCTAATATCAATAATACTATTATCGTTACAACAAGAGCTATCAATGTGATACCTTTTACATTTTTCATCATTTTTTGGTTGCTTTTTTCTCTCATCATTTTTCTCCATTCGTTCCCTGATTTTACTTTTTCTTTTTTTGCTTATTGTATGCTCTTTTTACTTTTTATATTCTAGTTAGCATACTTTTATTTTTTCTTCTTTTCTCTCCGTATATTCTTCTCTTGTTGTATTTCGTCTTTATATTTTCTATAGAGATTTAGTACATTTTTGTTTTGCAGTATCTATTTTCTTTTTGCAATCTTTTATATTTTTATTCTAAGTGTGACATATCTATTGTAACCTATATTTAAAAACAATTTTTAAATAATCTATATTTCTATTGTTGTGAATTGTAATCTTACTAATTATTTTGTATATTTCTATTTATTTGCATAACATTGCTTTTTTTACAAACTCAGCAAATAAAGGTTGTGGTCTATTGGGTCTTGATTTAAACTCTGGATGAAATTGTCCTGCTACAAAAAATGGATGTTCTTTTTCATCTAATTCTACTATCTCTACTAACTTTTTATCAGGAGACAATCCTGCTATATGTAGGCCTGCTTTTTCCATTTGCTCTCTATAATCGTTGTTGTACTCAAATCTATGTCTATGTCTTTCAGAAATTTCTTCTTTTTCATAAATTTTATGTGCATAACTACCTTTTTTTAGAACGCAAGGATATGCTCCAAGTCTCATCGTTCCGCCCTTTTTCCTTATAATCTTTTGATCTTCCATAATGTGAATTACTGGATTTTTGCACTTAGGTTTAAATTCCTCTGAATTTACGTCTTTTAGTTTCAATACATCTTTTGCAAATTCTATTACTGCCATTTGCATTCCAAGGCAAATCCCTAAGAATGGAACTTTATTTTCTCTGGCATACTTAATAGTAGCTATCATTCCGTCAATTCCTCTTGATCCAAATCCTCCTGGAACAATAATTCCATTTATTCCTTTTAATTTTTCTTCTACATTTTTATCATCTATTTTTTCGCTATCAATAAATTTTATCGTAACTTTTGTGTTATTAGCGTATCCAGCATGTTTTATACTTTCAACTACTGATAAATAAGAGTCTTCTAATTTGGTATATTTACCAACAATAGCTATTGTAACTTTTTCATCTTTCAAGTTTAAAATATGTTCAACCATTTCTTCCCATTTTTCATTATGTGGTTTTACATTTTTTAAATCTAATTTCTTGCATACTGCTTTTGCAAGTCCTTCTTTTTCTAGCATAAGTGGAACTTCATATAAATCTTTACAAGTTGTGTTTTCTACAACATTTTCTTTTCTTACATTGCAAAATAGAGCAATTTTCTCTTTCATTTTTTCAGGTATTGGCATATCTGCTCTGCAAACTAATATATCTGGGGTAATGCCTAACATTTGTAATTCTTTAACAGAGTGTTGAGTAGGCTTAGATTTTAGCTCATTCGAACCACTAATAAATGGTAATAAAGTTACATGAATAAAACAAACTCTGTTGCTTGGCTCGGTCAATCCAATCTGTCTAATTGATTCAATCATAGCCTGTCCTTCAATGTCACCAACTGTACCACCTATTTCTGTAATTACTACATCAACATCACTATCTTCAAATTTATAAACTTTAGATTTTATCTCATCAGTAATATGAGGAATTACTTGTACTGTTTTTCCAAGATAATCTCCTCTTCTTTCCTTTTCCAAAACTTCTGAATAAATTTTTCCACTTGTAATACTAGAATTAGTGGTTAAATTTTCGTCAGTAAATCTTTCATAATGTCCCAAATCCAAATCTGTTTCTGCTCCATCATCAGTTACAAAAACTTCTCCATGTTCATAAGGGCTCATAGTTCCTGGATCTACATTTATATAAGGATCAAATTTTTGATTAACTACTTTATATCCTCTATTTTTTAATAATCTTCCAAGTGAAGCCGCTGTTATTCCTTTTCCTAACCCTGAAACTACACCTCCAGTTACAAATACAAATTTCGTTTTCATTTTATTGCTCCATTCTTTATATTTTTAGTATTTTATTTCATTTTTATTGCTGACTCTTATTATTTTTAGTGCCATCTTCTCATTAAATTTAGCGCTAAGTTCCTAGTATTTTTAATCTTTTATTTTTATTGCTGACTCCAATGCTAATTCTATCATATTATTTAAAGACTTTTCCCTATCTTGTGCTGATAATTCACCTTTTTTATAATGTGAATCTACAACTGTAAGCAAGCAAGAAGCATCTTTATTTAAATATTTAGCAGTATAAAATAATGCAAATGCCTCCATTTCAGATGCTATAATGTGTAGATCTTTTGGATAACGAGCAAGTAATTCTGGAAGACTTTTTACATAATAATCAAAAACTTCTGAACAAGCCACATTTCCATTTGCTATTTTAATATTATTTTCATTAGCTGTTTTTTTAATTATGTCGTTTAACTCTTTACTAGATTCAATAGTATGAATATTTTGACTATCTAATGCAAATGCAAAATTTCCTTCTGTATAGCTTTTATCTATTAAAATTGTATCCAGCAAATCCAATTCAGGTACAAAAGAACCACAAGAACCAATTCTAATTATATTGTTAACTCCATAAAATTTATACAATTCATAACAATATATTCCCATACTAGGCATACCCATCCCAGATGCAAATACACTTATTAGCTTTCCTTTATATTTTCCAGTATAGCCATACATATTTCTAACTGAATTAACTAATTTTACATTAGTCATATAATTATCTACTATATATTTTGCTCTTAATGGATCTCCTGGCATTAATACAGTTTCTGCTATCTCTCCCATTTTGGCTTCATTATGTGGTGTCATATATTTCCCTCCTAAATTTGTAGGTAGAATATTTTTACTATTATATTTCAATTATTCATTTATTAATGAATTCATAGTATTAACAACTTCTCTTAATCCTGGGAAAATTGCATCCTCTAAATTATCATTATTTTGAATTTTCCACTCTTTGTTTTCTTTTATCAAAGTAATATCATTTGATACAGTTAAAGTTCCAATCGAGTTATCCAATATATATTGGTTTAATAAAGTTTTTTGCTCATCATTGGTCATACTTTCACCAGCAATAAATTTTTTATAAACAGATTGTGTCCACTTTGTTAATGCATTCCTGAAATTTTTATTTGTTGTAGTTAAAGTTACGGTGGCAGAATCTCCATTAATGGTAACATTATCTATTTTGTATTCTAATTCTGAAAAACAATTTTTTGCAAGTTCACTTTCAATATCACTGTTTGTTTCACTTTCATATAAATATTGGGTTATAGTTGTATAATCAATATATTTGCTAATTTCTACATTGTTATCTTCTTTTAATGCTTTAAAAAAGTTTAAAGTAATTGTTTTTGGACTTTTTAAAGACATTATTGTTAGTATTATAACTAATATAATAATTAAAGTAATAACTATTATTGATGCTATAATTTTTGCTTTCTTAGATTTTGATTTAATTGCTTTCTCTGTTACTCTTGGTTTTACTGATGCTACGTTTGTTACTTCAATTTTATTTTCTTTTCTTACTTCTTTTTTATCTGCCTCTTTAATATTTTTCTTTTGATCTACATTAATATCTTTTTTTGTTAATTCTTTTTTGCTTTGTAATTTCTCGTTTTTTTTCATTTCAATTTTTTCCTCTTTTTCTTCTATTCCTTTTTTTGTTTTCTTTTTCGCTTCTTCATTCATAATAAAATTTCTACGATATAAAACTATCGTATACTCCTTTTACAAGATATTTAGATTTTTTAATAAAGGATTTATCTATAAACCCATTTTTATACATTTTACACATAAAAAAAAATAATATCAAGTATATCGACAAAATTTGATATTATTTTTATGACTATTGAATTTTAAATGTATGTTATTAAATAAGATATTACATTTATTCTTACAATTCACCTATTTTTATAACATAAAATAAAAATATTAATTCATTTTTAGCATACACATTTTTTTATTTTGGTCTAATTTTTAGTCCTTTTTAATTTTTATTCTGAGCTTTAAACCACTTTTTATTTAATTTCAAATTAAAAATTTATTATTCCTAAATGTTCTAATAAAATTTTTATTCCTATTAATATTAAAATAACTCCACCAAATATTTCAGCTTTATTTTTTAATTTGCCTTCAAAAATATTTCCTAATTTTACTCCTACAATTGAAATTGCAAAAGTTATTATGCCAATTATAGTTATCGAAATCCATATGTTTACTTGAAGAAATGCAAAAGTTATTCCTACTGCCAAAGCATCAATGCTTGTAGCAATCGCTAATACTAACATAGTTTTAACATCAATGCTATCATCCATTTTTTCATCAGAAGGTTTTATTGCTTCTTTTATCATATTAACTCCTATCGAAAGTAATAATATAAAAGCAATCCAATGATCTACATTTTTAATTGCATCTGCAAACCTTGATCCAAGTAAATACCCAAGTAGTGGCATAACTGCTTGAAAAATTCCAAAATACAATGCTATAATAATCGCATTTTTTATGTTCATTTTTTTCATTGCCAAACCTTTACAAATTGATACTGCAAAAGCATCCATTGCTAGTCCTACACCTATCAAAGCAATTTCCCAAATTGTCATTATATAACTCCTAAAAATATTTTCCTTTTATTTTTCTTATTACATTTCAACTTAATTATTCATATATAGATTATATAACAACTAATTACTATTTATAATCTATATTTTAGTGTATAAATCATACAATTATTTTATTACTCCTGTACAAATTAATAATAATACTATAATTCCAAGTACAATTCTGTACCATCCAAATACTTTAAAATCATGTTTTTTGATATAGTTCATCAAGAATTTAATTACAAATATTGAAACTAAAAATGCAACAAACATTCCTGCAAATAGAACAACTATCTCTGTACTTGTAAAATGAAGCCCAAACTTTACTAGTTTTAGTAAACTTGCACCAAACATAGCTGGAATTGCCAAATAAAATGTAAATTCAGCAGCTATTGGTCTTGATATTCCAATTAATAAAGCTCCTATAATTGTAGCTCCTGAACGTGATGTTCCAGGTAATAATGCTGCAACTACTTGAAATAGTCCTATGATTAGTGCATCTTTATATGTAATTTGCTTTATATCTGTTACTCTTGAATCTTTCTTTTTGATACTTTCAACAATTATAAATGCAATACCTACTACAATAAGCATTATCGCAATACATTTTGCATTGTAAAAATGTGCATCAGCCCAGTCATCAAGTTTAAAAACTGTAATTAAAACTGCTGGAATACATGCAACTATAATTTTTCCCCATAAAGATAAAATATTTTTATCCCATTTAAGAGTTGAATTTCCATGCTTACTTTTCTCATTTTTTATAGGCCAAATATTTTTAAAATAAAGTAATACTACTGCCAATATTGAACCCAATTGAATTACAACTTCAAATACATTCCAAAAGTTTTCTGATAATCCTTTAAAATGCATAAAAGTTTCTAGTAGAATCAAATGACCAGTACTACTTACTGGTAGCCACTCCGTTATTCCTTGCACTACTCCAAATATACATGCTTTTAAAATATTCATTATTATATCCATGTTTTCTCTCACTCTCATTTTATAAATTTTATGTAGTAATAGTATTCTATTATTTTCACTGAGTTTTATTCTAACATTTTCTAAAATTAATGTAAACATTTTTATAAAATAAAATTTCATTTTTATTAATTAAAAACGACAATGTCTTAAGTGTTTAAACGTAATAATGTCTAAGTATTTAAACGTAATAATGCCTTAAGTAATTAAAGGTAATAATGTCTTAAGTAATTAAAGGTAATAATGCCTTAAGTATTTAAACGTAATAATGTCTTAAGTATTTAAGAGCGACAATATTAAAAATATATAAAAATTAAATTTGCTCTTAACCAATGTTATATCAATTGCATATATTAATATTAATAATATATCTTAATTTTTAAAATATTTTTAATTGCTATTTAGCTATGTTTGTTGCTATTTTGTTTTTTTCATTACTATGTGTGTTTGATATAATTATTTGTATTATTGCATTTGTAATCTATAATAGTTTTAGCATTTGTCATTTTTATTAATTATCATATTTATATTAGTTATTTTTATATTAGTTATTTTTATATTAGTTATTTTTATTAGTTATTTTTATTAGTTATTTTTATATTAGCTATTTTTATTAGTTATTTTTATTAGCTATTTTTATATTAGCTATTTTTATATTAGCTATTTTCATATTAGCTATTTTCATATTAGTTATTTTTATTTAGAGGTGATTATGATTAGATTAAATGAATTGAAAATAAATAAAGTTGGAATAATAGAGTCTATAAATTGTGATGAAGCTTTAAAAAGAAGATTACTTGATTTAGGACTAATTCCTAACACTAAAATAACTCCGCTTTTTAAGAGTCCATTAGGTGACCCTATTGCTTATGAATTTCGTGGAAATATTATTGCTATTAGAAATGAAGAAGCTAATTATATATTTTTAAAATCTAATTTATCCTAAATCATAAGCTTTTATTGACAATATTCTTGCTTTTTCTATAATTTATTTTAATATGAAAAAGACATATTTAAAGTTATATTCTTTACAATATGTCTTTTGCTATTTATCTTATAATGATGTATTTTTAGATTTTATATATCAAACTTCTTTATTTTTTTAGTTCTTTTTCTGCTTCTTTATAATCTGGCATATATTTTTCAACCATATTCCAAAAATTCTTTGAGTGATTCATGTATTTTAAATGGCAAATTTCATGTAATACAACATAATCCACTGCTTTTCTACTATACATCATTAAGTCTTGATTAATTGTAATTTTCTTTCTTGAAGAACATTTTCCCCATGCTGTTTTTATCTTTTTAATTACATATTCTTCTGGTGCTAATCCAACTATCCTTCTCATTTTTTCCATTGAAGCTTCAACTTCTTTTTCTGCTATCATATAGTACATTTTATCTATCATTTTTGAAATTTGTTCAGTATTATCTTCCTCAGCATAATCTAATGGTAATATTATTGATATTTTTCCATTTTCCACATTAAGAAGTGCATTATTTATATCTTTATAATAAATTGTTAAATAATAATTTTCACCTAATATTTGAAATTGTTCTCCATCTGCATAATCTTTTACTTTTCTTGGTGATACTTGATATTCAGCAAGTTTTTGCATAATCCATTCTTTTTTGCTTTCAACTATATCTTGTATTTGTCCACTTGTAGCATACCAAGGTGCTTTTATTACTACTTCACCATTTTGTATAGAAATATAAATATTTTTTACTTTTGCCTTACTTACTGTATATGCTATTGTTTTATTTAAATATTTAATTTTTTTCATTTATATTCTCCTTCCATGCTACTTAATTTTAGTAATCTTTTCTAAACCTCTGTTCGATTTTTATTCTACTATTTTATTATTATTTTGTCAATACATTTTTTGAAACTTTTTCGAAAATTTGTTCGTAATTGATTTTTACTTACTCCCTGTTGAAAAGAAATTTTTAGTGCATAAAAAAATTATGTTTACTTATATTTATTTTTTCATTTTTATGTATACTTTTACAATTTTAAATTTACTCAAATAAATTAGAATGTGTTCCTGTTCTAATTAATGTTAATATCAGTGTATTATCTTTTTTGAATCTACCTGTTATTTTTATTAACTATTATACATATACTTTTTCTATGGAGGAATATTATGGGACTTACAAAATCTTCAACTGGAAATAAAATTATGAATGAGACAGATTTCTCAGCTGGTTGCGATTATAAAATTACTTTGGCAGGCAATCCTAATACTGGGAAATCAACTGTTTTCAATAGTCTTACTGGAATGCATCAGCATACTGGTAATTGGACAGGAAAAACTGTAGAAAATGCTGCTGGTATATGTGATTATAAAAATAAGAAAT
Organism: Bacillota bacterium; assembly: GCA_052036095.1. GTDB lineage: Bacteria > Bacillota > Clostridia > TANB77 > CAG-508 > CAG-793. The sequence goes on along the minus strand of JBPOHA010000009.1, from coordinate 641 downwards.
ATCTTTTTGTTGATATTCCTGGCACATATTCTCTATTTGCTGATTCTGAAGAAGAAAAAATTGCAAGAGATTACATTAGTTCAAAAGAGTCTGATGTAACTGTTGTTGTTGTTGATGCTACTAGATTAGAGCGTAATCTTAATCTTGTTTATCAAATAATGAATCTTACAAATAATGTAGTAGTTTGTGTTAATTTACTTGACGAAGCTAAGAAAAAAGGGATTTTTATAGATTTAAAAAAACTTTCTTTGGAGCTTGGCGTTCCAGCTGTTGGAACTATTGCTAGAAAAAAATCTACTTTATCTGAGCTTCTTTCTACTATTTCTAAAGTATGTTCTGGTAATATTATTTGTAATCCACATAAAATTGAATTTTCCAATAGTTTTGAAGATACTGTAAAATCTATTTTTGAAAAAGCTCATGAAGTTTCCAATTCTGTATGTACTTTTAGAAATGTTAATTATAATGAGCGTGATAAAAAGATAGATAAAATACTTACATCAAAAAGATTTGGTATTCCAATTATGATATTATTTTTCTGTCTTATTTTCTGGATTACTATTGTTGGCGCTAACTATCCTTCTGAATTGCTTTCTAAATTTTTTAATTTTTTAGAGCCTTATTGTGCTGGATTTTTAGCA
>JBPOHA010000014.1:0-13519 GCA_052036095.1 Bacillota bacterium | reverse complement strand
CAATTAATTTATCTACATCTACTTTTTCTTTGTTAATCTGAGTTTTATTTGAATCTGCTCTTGCAAGTTCCATTAAATCTTTTACTAATTTTGAAAGTCTTCTTGTTTCCTCTAATGTAATTCCTATATCTTCAGCTTTATCAATAATTTTGCTATCTGGTTCATCAAGTAATAATTCTTGTTTGGCTTGTATTATTGTAAGCGGGGTGCGAAGTTCATGTGAAGCATTTTGTACAAATTCTGTTTGTTTCTTCCAAGATGAGATTATTGGGCTTAAAGTCTTTTTTGATAAAATATAACTTGCTAATATTGAAATTGCCATGCTTACTATTAATGTTACTACCAATGTTATTGAAAAATTTTTCATAATATTTTCTTCTGCATCAACATTTATAAGAACTTGAACATAATATGTCTCTCCATTTTGTTCTATCTTATGAGTAATTCCTCTATATTTATATTGACTATTAATTGTCATCATATATATAGTTTCAATATTACTAGAATCAAAATCAACATTTGTAAAGTCTGACGACTGTGGGTTTTGCTGAGTTATATTTCCACTTGTATTTCTAATTATGTATACTATTCTTGGATTTATTTCTTCAGATTTTTGCATGGCTGGCTTTGAATACTTCATTTCGTCATTAGATGCATTAAAATCTGTTGGAATATTGGGTTTATCGGTAGATGAGCTCATTGAAGTCTCTATTGATGAACTGTCTTGTAAATTTGTCCCTCCTACTGATATGTCAGTTGTACTACTTTGATTAACTTTAGAATTCCCTTCCATTTTTTGAATAATTCCCATCATGTTTTTTGAATTCATAAGCTCTTTATCTGATGAATTATATAAGTATATTGCCACTTGCGTATATAATATGGATCCTAATATTGCAAATATCATTGTAAATGTTACAAAATTTAAAAGCATATTTTTTAATAATTGTTTTTTTATTAATTTTTCTTCTGACATTTCTTCCCCTTTCGACAATTTTATTTTTCTTTTATATAATTAAATTTAAGTTAATATTCTGTTTTTTATTTACATAATTTGTGTTTTATGCTTATTTAAATGATTTTTTATGTTTATGTAATCTTTATTTTAGTAATTTACTTTTTTAATCATATTTTAACTTATATATTTTTTCATAATTATAGAATTTTATAATATTACAACTCTAATTTTCTGAAAGCATATAGCCTCCACCTCTTATAGTTTTAAAATATTTATCATAATCATATTTTTTTAATTCTTTTCTAATTCCACTTGCATATACTTCAACAACTGTAGTTGATGTATCTGAATCAAATCCCCAAATCTTATCAAATATCTTGTCCTTAGTAATTATTGTATTTTTATAATTAATAAGATATTCAAGCATGTCAAATTGCTTTCCTTGTAAGAAAATCTCATTATCTTTAACATATGCTTTTCTAGTTTGTAAGTTTAATTTCAAGTCTTTAAATTCAATTGTATCTTTAAAAAATGTTCTATTGTTTCTTCTTACCATAGCCTTAATTCTTGCTAAAAGCTCATCTTTTTCAAATGGCTTTACTAAATAATCATCAGCTCCTCTATCAAAACCTTTTAATTTGTCATCTAATGAATCTTTAGCTGTTAAAATCAAAACTGGTGTATAAATTTTTTCTTTTCTCAATTCGGCTAACACTTCATAGCCATTTTTTATTGGCATCATTATGTCAAGTATTATTACATCATATATGTTTTGTTCTCCATATAATACTCCATCTTCTCCATCAAATGCCTGCTCCACCTCATATTCTTTTTTTAGACATTGCTTAATTGTATCCGATAAAATCTTGTCATCTTCTACTATTAATACTTTCATATAGAATTTCTCCTTTTATTTTAATTTGTTTAATTATAATTTTAAAACATTAAAATAACCTTAAATTATTGTAACATATTCATAAAAATTTAGCAATTTTAAATAAAATACCTTATTTTTTTATTTTTTGACTTTTTTTCGACATTTTTTTATAAATATTTTCCAAAAATTGTTGATTTTATTTATATCTTAATGCTATAATTCAAGTAATTAAAAACTTGTCGGAGGATATTCTAATTTATGAATAAACTTTTTGATTTAACAGAACAACAAAAAAATATATGGAATACAGAGATGTTCTATCAAGGTACTAATGTAAATAATATTGGTGGATATTTATATATTGATAATAAAGTTAATTTTAACTATTTGCAAAAATGTGCCAATATTTATGTTGAACATACTGATAGTATAAAATATCACTTTGTCTCTAAAGGAGAGGTTATTAAACAGTATATGAGTGACTATGTTCCTTTTAAAGTTGATATCGTTGATGTTGCTAATATTGATGCTGCTGATAATTTGAGTGAACAATTATTAAATATTCCCTTTAATATTATGGATTCTGATCTATTTAAATTTAAAATTTTCAGATTGCCTAATGGTAATGGTGGATTAATTGGAATTTTTCATCATTTAATTTCTGACGCTTGGTCTATGGGCATTTTAATATCTAGATTAATTGATATTTATTCATCTTTAATAAAGGGTGAAAAGTCTTTTGCTGATTTTCCTAGCTATTCTAAGCATATAATTGACTCCGCTAATTATTTAAACAGTGAAAAATTTAATAAAGATAAAGATTTTTGGAATTCAATTTTTGATAAAGAACCTGAATTAAGTTATATATATAAAAACACAACATCCGTTAATTATTCTTTAGATAATTATGCTGGTAATAGGGAAATTTGTGAAATAAATAATAAACTTTACAATAAAATTAATGATTTTTGTAGAGATAATAATGTATCTATTTATACATTTTTCTTAGCAATCTTTTCATTATATCTTTCCAAAATTAATGATACATCTTCTGCTACAATAGGCACTCCTGTTCTTAATCGAGCTAATTTTAATGAAAAGCAAACTGCAGGGATGTTTGTTAGTAATATTCCATTTAAAATTAATATTGATCAAAGAACTAATTTCATTACATTTTTAAAAAATGTTGCATTAAATCAAGCTACTTTTTATAGACATCAAAGATATCCTTATTTGAATCTTTTAAAAGATGTTAAAGAAAAATATGACATGAGTGAAAATCTCTATGATTTTGTTCTTTCATATCAAAATATTAGAGATAATAAAAATTCTTCTGATATTTCATATACGTCTAAATGGTTGACTAATTTGAATGTTTCAAATTCTATTGAGGCACATTTTTATGATATGGATGATAGTGGTAGAGTTCATATTTATTATAATTATCAGACTAATAAATTTTCTAAAAATGATATAATCCATTTAAATGATAGAATTATGGCTATTGCACAGTATGCTTTAAAAAATCCAATTTTAAAGGATATCTCTGTTCTTTCAAATTATGATACAAATATTATTGATAGTTTTAATAATACTTATTATAAATATAATAAAAAGGAATCAATTATAGATTTATTTGAAAAACAGGTGCGAAAAAATAGAAATAAAACTGCTGTTATTTTTAAAAATGAAAATTTAACGTATTCTCAACTTGATTTGCAATCAAATAAAGTAGCCAATATGTTGCTATCACTTGGGATACATAAAAATGATGTAGTTGGTATCATGCTAAATCGCTCTTTTGATTTGCATATTGCTATGTGGGGAATACTTAAAACTGGTGCGTCTTATATGCTTATTGATCCTGCTCTTCCAGAAGAAAGAATTAATTATATGCTTTCAAATGCAAATTCACCATTAGTAGTAACAGATTTGTATTTAAATTATAAAACTATTTCTTTGAAGTCTTCTGCTGAGTATAGTGATAAGTTGCCCAAAATCCATGTTTCAAATGAAGATAGATTCTGTGTACTATATACGTCTGGTTCAACTGGAACTCCTAAAGGAGTTGAATTAAGAAAGCTTAGTGTATTAAACTTAATAAATAGTTTTAAATATAAATTAAATACCTATAAATGTAATATGTACTTAAGCACTAGTACTGTTGCTTTTGATATGTTTATGGTTGAAAATTTTCTTGGAATTTTGTCTGGAAAAACTGTTGTATTAGCTGATGAAGATGAGCAAAAAATCCCAGCATATACTGCAAAATTAATTGTTGATAATAATGTTGATTTTATAGTAAGTACCCCTTCTAAAATTGCACTATTGCTTGAAGAATCAGATTGCTTAAGAAATGTCAAGGTTATTCAACTCGGTGGTGAAGTATTTAAACCTGCATTATATGATGCTCTTAATAAAGTGACTAATGCTGAAATTCATAATGGTTATGGGCCTTCAGAATGTTGTGCTTGTTCATCTGATAAATTGATTGTAAATTCAAATGATATTAATATTGGGACTCCATATTATAATGTAAAAATGTTCATTATGAATCATAATAATGATATTTTGCCTGTTAATGTACCTGGTGAACTTGTTATTTTAGGTGATGGCGTAGGACTTGGATATATTAATAAATCGGAATTCAATGGCATATATAGAACTGGTGACATAGCTGAATTATCTTCAAATGGAAATCTTATTTATTATGGAAGGCAAGATAATCAAATAAAATTACATGGTTTACGTATAGAATTAGATGAAATAACTGAAAAAATATTAAAAATTGATTCTATTTCAAATGCAGTTTCAGTTATAAAAAAAGTAAATAATATAGATTGCATTTGTTCATATGTTGAAACTAGTAACTCTAATTTAACTGAGAAAAAAATAAAAAAAGAATTATCTAAAGTTTTACCTAATTATATGATTCCTGTTCATGTAGTATTTATGGATAAATTTAATATAACTTTAAATGGAAAAATAGATTCAAAGAATCTTCCAAATATTGTCGTTAAAGAAGCAGATTTTCATAAAGCCTCATCTGATATAGAAAAACAATTAGAAAAAATTTGGTGTAATATTTTAAATTTGCCATCTATTAGTATTTTAGATAATTTCTTTGAGCTTGGTGGTGACTCACTTTGTTCTATTAGGCTAGTTTCTGAAATATATAGTAAATTGAATGTAAAAATAGAGATTAAAGATATTTTTGAACATCCCACTATTTCTGATTTAGCTAAATTTATTAGTACTACAGACTTATCAATTAACAATATTGCACAAAATGCAATTCAGCATCACAGAGAAGCTGATTTTTACCCTGTATCATCAGCTCAAAGAAGAATATATTATACGGTTAATATGAATACTGATTCTCTTGCATATAATACTCCATTTGGGATATTATTTAACAAGATTCCTAATGTTGAGAAATTAAATTCAATTTTTCAACAAATTCTTAATAATCATGATGCATTTAAGACTTATTTCGTTTTGCAAGGAACTGACGTTGTTCAAAAGATAGTTGATCAAATAGATTTTAAGCTAAATGTAGTAAATTTTAAAAATGATGATTTTGTTAAACCTTTTGAATTGAATAAGGCACCTTTACTTCATGCAGAGCTCGATTTGTTTGATAATAAAGCTTTACTTCAAATAGATATTCATCATATTATCTGTGATGGTGTTTCAATAGGTATTTTTGCTAAGGAATTTTGTGATTTATACAATAATAATGCTATACAAGAAAACGATATTGATTATATTGATTACTCTATATCTGAAAAAATAAATCCTCTTGATAAAGATTATTGGGTTTCATTATTTAGTAATAATATCCCTTTATTAAATATGCCTACTGTATATGAAAGGACTAGTATTAAGTCAGAAGAAGGTGCAAGTTTATTTGATAAAATAACTGATATAAATAAAATTAATAATTTTTGCAAAAGTCTTAATATAACTCCTTATATGTTTTTGTTATCTGCATATTATATAATTTTATATAAATATACAATGCAGAATGATTTAATAATAGGTACTCCTATTGTTGGAAGAGAAAATTTAAAATTGTCTAACATTATAGGGATGTTTGTTAATACTCTTGCATTAAGGCAAAATATCCAATCCACAAATACTTTTAATGACTTTGTCAATCTTGTAAAAGATAATTGTATTAATGCTTTTGCTCATCAAACATATCCTTTTGATGATTTATTAAAGAATTTAAATATTCCTAGAGATACAAGTAGAAGTCCTTTATTTGACGTAATGTTTATATATGAGAGTGAAGGTTTGCCTAAATTAAAATTAAAAGATAATAGTGCTCAATATATTATTCCTGATAATCATACCTCTAAATTTGATTTTTCTTTAGAAATAACTCCATCTGATGAAGCTTATAATATTAGATTAGAATATGCTACTAAGTTATATAATGAAGATTTTATGAAAGAATTTTTAAGCTCTTATAAAAATATAATAAACACAGTTCTAGATGATGGCAATATTCAAATCTCTAAAATAAAGCTACTTACTGATGCTCCTGAGTTATATCCTATTTTAGATTATCCTAAAAATTTAAGAATAATTGATTTATTTGAAAAACAGGTGTTGGAATCTCCTGATAATATTGCTCTTGTCTGTGGTAATGATAAATTTACATATAAAGAACTTGAAATTAGAGTAAATAGACTAGCTAATCATATTAAAAATTCTAAGTTGTTTAAAGAAGTAATATCTAAAATGGATAATAAAGTTATTGGAATAATGATGAATCGTAGATCAGAGCTTTTGATTTCAATGTTGGCTATTCTTAAAGTTGGTGCTGGATATTTGCCAATTGATCCAGCTTATCCTTCTGATAGAATTAAGTATATAGTAGATGATAGTAATATAAACATTATACTTACTGAATCTGGGTTAGCAGAAACTATAAAATCTATCAATCCTGATATATTTACAGTCTTAGTTGATGTCGAGAAATCTTATGATAGTTATTTGCCTTTCGACACTAGTACCTCTCCAAGTGATATCTCATATATGATTTACACCTCTGGATCAACCGGAAAACCTAAGGGTGTAATGTTAAAACAGTCAAGTGTAGTAAATTTTATATATGGTATGACTGATAGAATACCTTTAAAAGATAAAACTATTGTTTCAATTACTACTATGTGTTTTGATATTTTTGTTCTTGAAAGTTTACTACCAGTTTGTACTGGTATGAAGGTGATAATGGCTAATAATGAAGAGCAAAATAACCCTATCTTACTTAATAAATTATGTTTAGAAAATCATGTACAAGTTATTCAGACAACACCATCAAAATTCAAATTTTTAATGTCTGATGAGAATAGTTTAGAATACATTAAAAATATGCAAATTATATCACTTGCTGGTGAACCGTTTCCTTTGGATTTATATAAATCTATTAAAAATATCTCTGATTCAAGAGTTTTTAATATGTATGGTCCTACTGAAACTACTGTTGGATCAACATTGAAGGAACTAACTTCACTAAGTGAAGATGTTACTATTGGTACTCCTATTTCTAATACTATTGCATTAGTTTTAGATAATGATATGAATCCTGTACCAATTAATGTCCCTGGCACACTTTATATAGGCGGAGATGGTGTTTCTATTGGATATATGAATAAACCAGAATTAACTGCTGAAAGATATATTAATTATAATGGAATGAGAATATATAACTCTGGTGATTTAGTTAAAATTTTACCTAATGGGGAGATTTATTGTTTAGGTAGAGCTGATTTTCAAGTTAAAATTAGAGGATTAAGAATTGAACTTGGAGAAATAGAAAAAGATATTTGCTCGTTTCCAGGAATATCTGATAGTGTTACAACTGTTAAAAATATAAATGGAAGAGATGTTCTTTGTGGTTATTTTGTTGCTACTGGTAGAATTTCTATTTCCTTATTAAAAAATAGACTTGCTAAAAAGTTACCTAACTATATGGTTCCTTCATATTTAATTCAACTTGATTCTTTCTCTTATACTCCTAATGGTAAAATAGATAGAAAAGTTTTGCCTTTGCCAGTATTTAAAGATAAAGAAATAATTGCTCCTAAAACTCAATTGCAAAGACAATTATTAGTTATTTGGAAGTCTATTTTATCAATAGATGAGATTAGTATTGATGATAACTTTTTTGAAATAGGTGGAGACTCTTTATGTGCATTACGTCTTCAATTGGAGCTTATGAAACTAGGCTTTTCAATTAATTATGGAGATATATTTAAAAATAACACTATAATTTCTTTATCATCTTTTATAGATATTGGAAATTCGAATATGTTATTGCCTAAATATACTAAAAGGGATTTTAAGCATTTAAATAAAATTTTAAGTAAAAATAATTCTGTTTTTAAAATGAAATTAAGAGAACGTCCAATTAAAAATGTATTATTAATTGGTGCAACTGGTTTCTTAGGAATTCATGTATTAGCAGAGCTTTTAAAAGTTGATAATATAATGGTTTATTGTTTAATTAGAGAAGATCCTAGTACTTCCCCAGAAAATAAATTAAAAAATAAATTTAAATACTATTTTGGAAGTGATTTGAGTAATTTATTTGGAACAAGGTTATTTGTTATGAATGGTGATATCACTAAGGAAAACTTTGGAATGTCATCAGAACAGTATGAATTTCTTGGTAATAGTGTCTATACAGTTATTAATTGTGCCGCTTTAGTTAAGCATTATGGAAATTATTCAGATTTTGAAAAGATTAATGTTACTGGCGTTAAGAATATAGTTTATTTTTGTGAAAAGTATAATCATGAATTTATTCATACATCAACTATAAGTGTTTCTGGAAATACTATGACTAACCTTCCTGGAAGTTACAACCCTAATAAAATAATTTATTTTGGTGAAAATAAATTGTTTATTAATCAATCTTTTGAGAATGTATATGTTAGAAGTAAATTCGAAGCAGAAAAATTTGTATTAGAAGAATTGTCAAATAAAAAACTTACAGGTATAATATTGCGAATTGGGAATATTACCAATAGATTTTCAGATGGAAAATTTCAAGAAAATAGTGAAGACAATGCTTTCTTAAATCGATTAAAAGCTTTCATCTCTTTAGGTGTATTTCCTAAGTCTATGATTAATGATAAGGATTATATTGAATTTAGTCCTGTTGATAAAGTTGCAGAATCTATAATTTACAGTATCAAATATTATAGTAGATCTATGTCTATTTTACATATATATAATTCAAAGCATTTATATATTAGTAAACTATATAATATTTTAATAGATTTAGACATTGATATTAAAATAATAGATGATTCTTCTTTTAAGAAAATATTAACTACATGGTTATATGATAATTCTAAATCTGATAAAGTTAGCGTATTATTAAATGATTTAGATAAAGATACTAATTTAATTTATAGAACAAATTTAGTAATAACAAATAAATTTACTAATAAGTTCTTTAATAAAATTAAATTCGAATGGCCTGAGATAAACAAAGAATATATTAAAAAAATTATAAATAATTTTTAATATTTTATTTTAAACATAGGAGGAAATAGTATGCTTCAACATTTAAACTATTTTATAGGTCTTTTTGCAACAGTAATTGTTGAAATAATAATGTATGTCTATATAAGTAAAAAATCAAAGGATAAGTCTCAAATCGTTACTGCTTTTAAGTATACAATTTTATGCATGACATTATGGTGTGTTGGATTGCTTGTACAAATTTTAGTTATTAATTATACATCTATTAATCCAATGTATATTGATTACTTTATATATATTCCAGTAGTTTTTACACCTGTAGCTTTATTTTTTGTTTCAATTTCATATGCATCAATCGAAAAATTGAAATTTAAAAAAAGTTATTTATTACTTGGAATTATACCTTTTATCACTTTGCTAATATTATGGACTAATGATTTTCATCATCTCTTTTATAAGGTTTATTCAATAAACCCTGCCGATACTGTCTTTGGTATATACTTTTATATACATTCATTATATACATATGGGTTGTTCGTCGTTGATATTATTATTATGTTAAAAAATTCAATTAAGAGCACTGGTGTATTTTCAAGGCAGTCTTCTCTTATCTGTTTTGCTGCATTGATTCCTATTATAATTAATTTTGCTGGGATGACATTTTTTAAAATGAATATTTATGTTACACCTATTTCCTTTTCTTTTTCTGTTTTACTTATTGCAATTTCTATCTTAAAATATAATTTTTTAGATGTCGCTCCAGTTGCTTTAAAAAGGATAGTCGATCAAATGTCAGATTCATATATAGTTTTAAATAAAGATTATAAAATTTCTGATTGTAACAAAGCATTTGAAAAATCCTTTAGTATACCTAAAATAGATGTTATTGGTAAATTTTTTAATGATTTAAATTTAAATCATAAACTTATTATAAAAAACAGGTCTCTTGGTAATTATATTGAGTTAGCACAATTGGATAATAAATTATATAAAGTAGATGCTTATTTTAAAGATAAATCTAAATATTTCAATATTGAGATAAGTGGAATACAAGTTGATAAACAATGTGTTGGAATTCTTATACTTTTTAAAGATACTACTCAGCATATTTTAGATATGGAAAATTTAAAATCCAATCAAGAAACCTTAATGGAAAAAGAGCGTCTAGCTACACTAGGACAGATGATTGGTGGTGTTGCACATAATTTAAAAACTCCAATTATGTCAATTTCAGGTGCAACAGAAGGACTTGAAGATTTGGTTAAAGAATATGATGAATCAATTGGAGATCCTGATGTTACAGTAGATGATCATCATGCTATAGCACATGATATGTCTGAATGGATTACAAAAATTAGATCTTATGATGCATATATGTCAGATATTATTACTGCTGTTAAAGGTCAAGCTGTAAGTATGAATGACAAAACTACTGATACATTTACTATTGATGAAATGCTTACTAGAGTTAATATACTAATGAAGCATGAATTAAAAGAAGCATTAGTTACAATGAATATAGATTTACAAATACCAAAAGATACAAAATTAACTGGTAATGTAAACAGTTTAGTACAAGTTGTAAATAATTTGATTTCTAATTCTATTCAAGCTTACGTAAAAATTGAAAAAGAAAAAACTGTTGTAGACATAAAAAGCAATGTTTCTGATACTAGAACTTCAAATGATTTTATCAATTATGGTAATTCTAGCTCTGCTAGCTTAATTGGTAAAGTTAGCTCAGGAGTAGCAAACGAAAAAACGATAGACTTGATTATTTGTGAAAAAGGTGATAATATAATCATATCAGTTTCAGACCACGGATGTGGAATGCCTGATGAAGTACAAAAAAAGCTATTTAAAGAGATGATTACGACTAAAGGTCATAATGGTAGTGGACTTGGAATGTTTATGTCTTATTCAACTATTAAAGGTAATTTTAAAGGTGACATAACTTTCACTTCTGAAGTTGGAAAAGGTACAACATTTAACGTTATTCTACCTAGAAAGTAGGTGCTTATGAGAAAGTACATGCAAGAAACCGTCACAGCTCCATATAAGATAATGGCAGTTGATGATGATATGGGAATATTAGATTCATTAAAAGTAGTTTTGAAAAGAAATGGCTATGATTTAACATGCTGTAGTAATCCTATAGATGCTATTAATACACTAAAAAATGAACATTATGATTTATTATTACTAGATTTTATTATGGATGAACTTCATGGTGATCAAGTTGTTGCTGAAGTTAGAAAATTTGATAAAAATTTATATATTTTGTTGCTTACTGGACACAAAGATTTAGCTCCACCACTTGAAACTTTGAAGCAGTTAGATATTCAAGGTTATTGTGAAAAGAGTGATAATCTAGATCAACTTTTACTTCTTGTTCAATCTGCTTTGAAATCTGTTGATCAAATGCATTTGATTTCACAGATTAATGAAGAGTTAAAAGATAAAAATGATGAGCTTGAAAAAGCTTACTTAGATACTATTGGTATATTAAGATACACTGTTGAGGCAAAAGATACATATACTAGAGGTCATTCTGATAGAGTATCTGAGTATTCAGTTCTTATTGGTAAAAAATTAGGTTTAGATGATAATACTTTGCATATATTAAAAATTGGTGGTCTTTTCCATGATATTGGAAAAATTGGTATCCCTGATTCTATTCTTACAAAGGATTCTAAATTAGATGATAATGAATATTCGCAGATCAAGGAACATCCTGTAATTGGAGCTCATATTCTTGGTGATGCTGAAGTATTTAAAGATATTATACCTATGGTAAAGCACCATCATGAAAGATATGATGGTAAGGGTTATCCTTCACAATTAAAAGGTGAAGATATTCCATATATAGCTAGAATTGCTGCTGTTGCTGATTCTTTTGATGCAATGACATCAAGAAGAACTTACAGAGATAGTTTACCTATTGATGTAGTTATTGCTGAACTTGAAAAATGTTCTGGAACACAATTTGACCCAAAGATTGATAGTGCTTTTCTAGATATTTTGAAAAATGATTATGGAGATATTGAAAAAATAAGAGAAAAATATAAATAAATTTTAAAAAGGCATAAAGTTTGAATTAAACTTTATACCTTTTAATTTATTATCTAAATACTATAATTTAGATGTTATATTTTTTTGCTTTTTCTACTGCAATTAATGCATGTGCACCTAAAATATAACCTTTTTCTATTAATTCTTCTAGTTCCTCTGTTGTGCATTCAAAGAATTTTACATATTCAGTTGGATCTAACTGTTGTTTGAATTTTCTTTCACAACCTTTTGCTAAATAACTATAACTGATTGCTTTTGAACAACCTTGATCTTGATAATATTTTGCAAGCGGAATCATTTCTTCTGATACATATCCAGTTTCTTCTTGAAGTTCTCTTCTGGCTGCATCCATTGGCTCTTCGCCTTCTTCTATATACCCTGCTGGTATTTCGACTCCTACAGTCATTTTACTAAATACTCTAGGTTGAATTACTAATATTACATTTCCTTCTTTAGTTATAGGTAATATCATAACGGCATTACCATCTTGTCCGTTTTTAATAATTCTTTCTCTTTTTATAGTCTTTCCATTGTTTAATTTGCAGTCTACCTGCTCTATACTTAGAAATTTACCAGTTATTTTGTGACTATTTGAGAATTCTATTGTTTTTAGTTCTTCAATATCTTTTTTTAATTCTTCTAATTTTTCTTTTCTCATTTTTTCCTCTGCCAATTACTATTATAAATTAAATTTTTCTAAATATTTCTTTTATTAATTGCTATTTATAATTTTTTTGATATTTTTTTATTAATTACTATTTATAATTGTTTTTTATATTTTATTAGTTATTTAGCTAATTTAAATTATTCTTGTTCTTTTTTTGGTTTTTCTTTACCTATATTTGCTATTCCTTTTAATGCCTCTAATCCTTCTATTGGTATTGCAAATATTACTGTATTTGATTGATCACTACTTAAATCATTAAGTGTTGCAAGTGTTCTTAAATGTAGAGCTCCTGGAGCCTCACTCATTACTCTTGCTGCTTGTGCTAAATTGTTTGAAGCTTCAACTTCTCCTGCTGCCTTTGTTATAACAGCTTGTTTTTCTCTTTCTGCTTCTGCAACTTTTGCAATTACTCTCTTCATTTCTTCTGGTAAAGAAACATCTT
>JBPOHA010000022.1:0-15413 GCA_052036095.1 Bacillota bacterium | reverse complement strand
TAAAATAAAAAATGTAAAATATAAAATACAAAATCTAAAATGTAAAATAAAAAATGTAAAATAATTAATCATAAAAATATAAAAATAATTTATTTAATTATTTTTATTGCTTCTTTAGTATCTTTATCATTAAAAAATATTTTATAAATAAGAATAATCAATCCAACAAGGCCAAAAGTAATTGCATAAGCGAGAAAAGAAATTTTCCAATCACCATTAATTAAATTAGCACCAGCAATAGTAGAAGAAACAATTGACGGTATACGGGCTAGAGTGGAAATAGCGACAAAACGAAGAGGATGTTTAATAGGAAGTAGACCAGCAATATAAGTAAGTAAATCTTTAGGAGTACCAGGAATAAAAAATAATATATACATTATTTTTTCAACTTTATTTGGATTTTGAAAAATATCACTATTTTGAATCTTAGCTACTTGCTTTTTACTGCAAAAGCTATAAACAAAATCTGTACCAAATTTTCTAACAGCAAAAAATATTATAGAACCACTAAGAAAAGCGCAAAATAAAATAAATACAGTTCCACCAATAGATCCATAGCACATACCTGCCATAATTTCCATAGGTTCTCCAGGAATTATAGCGAGAACTATTTGAGCCATTTCTAATCCAAATAACATGAAAAAACCTGTAATGCCAGCAGACTTTACAGTTTCTTTAAATTGCAATTGACCTTCAGATGTAGAAATATTTTTTACAATTGGAAACAAGTATATAGTAGCAATAATTAAAATTGCTAAAACTAGTATTGCAAATATTATTTTTAAAACTAAAACTTTATGCTTACTTTTCATATTAACTCCTAATTATATATTATTGTTTAAAACATTAGTCTAATATCTAAAATAATTTGATAAATCTATTGAATAATTTATAAAAAAAATATATACTAATAAGTATATTTATACATAAAATGTATTAGATAAATTAAAATAGAAATAATATAATTAATAATAACATATAATATAAAATAAAGCAATTTAGATATAATAACGAATGAAAAAATGAGGATTAATAAACGAATGAAATAACTGTATAGATAAAGAAAGGCAAAATAAATGAATCCTTATGAAAAAATTATTGGTTTAATAGAAGATTCAAAGAAAAATATGAATATGGCTCATCCATATAATAACAGCAACAATAATTTACCTCCTATGAAAGAAAAAGAAAAAGAGGCAACAATTAAATTTCTTAAAAGCTTAGAAATGATTAAAGAAGACGAAGATAAGATTGTTGCCACAGAAGAAAGCCAAAATAAAAAGACAGAAAAAGGAAGCCTAGATAAAAGAAGAAAAGAAAAAATAAGAAAAGATGAAATAAGAGAAGAAGAAAGATAAATTTATAAGAAATGAGGCAACTATCAAACATAAAAAGAGAGTCACTTTAATTAGTGGCTCTTTTATGTTTGTAAATTTAAGTGTTCCAAGTTGTTCATTTACAAAGAAATATAAATTATTATCTTCCATCATCATGAGGCTTAGAATCTATAGGCTTAGGATCTATAGGCTTAGAATCTATAACACGTTGAATTGGTGAAATAGAATGTCTAAAGAGATTATTTAAGTATTTTGGCTCTGGATAATCGGTTTCATCTAAAGAAGCAAGTAAAAATAAATCTCGTATGCTATATTGTTTTACTTCTTTTGTATTTTCGTCTATAACGCGCTTAAGACTATTCAATAAAGTATTCGTATTTTTTGAAGAAGAGTTATGTTCGTTAGAATTTGATTTTTCACACAAATTTAAATCGATTCCATGTTCTCTTGCAAATATTGAAGCAAAAGCGAGAGTGGTTCTTGTATTTCCATCGCGAAAAGGATGAATTTTCCATAACTTTGATACATAATGTGTAAGCTTTTGGCTAAAATCATTTAAATCATTTGGATTCCATATATCACTATTCATATCTGCTATTATAGCATTTACTTTATTGTTTATATCTTTAGGCTCAGCGTATGAAAGACTTAAACCAGGAATAATGAAATCTTCTATTTTAAAAATAGGAACAGTCCTAAAGTTTCCTCCCCATTCATATAAATCTTGAAAGATATATTCATGTATTTTTTTTAATAAATTTAAATCTATTTTTTTGAATTTTATTTCATCCAAACTGATTAACCTTAAAAAGACTAAATCACATTCAGCATTCTTTAATGAATTAGAGTCTTTTATTCCTAACTTGTTTTTTAAAGTTCCATTTGGATATGTATATGGATCTCTCAATTTAACATCTCCTTATAATTTTAGTAATGAAATATAAAAATATTATAATTTGCAAACTAAAAAACTATTTATATTTTTTAATTATATTTTCTCTTATTTCATCTAATTCCACTTTACCGTTTATATATTGTTTAACCATTTTGAGTGTGTCATCAGATGGAATAACATTATCTGAAATAGATATACCTAATGCTTTTTGTACTATTAATACTCTTTGATCTCTAGTAGTATCTTTAATTAAATAGCTCATTTTAACTCCTTTTACATTATTTAATAGTAATTTATCAAAATGTCTATACTAAAATGTTATTTTAATATTAACTAAAGCATATTATATAATAAATGCAAAGAAAAATCAATATATATATTGATTTTAATATATTTATATAATATATTATAAATAAAAAGGAGAAGATTATGGATTTTAAGATTGAGGAAAATCGAATTTATTTGCAAAATAAAAATAATGAGATAATAGCTCAAATTAGTTTTGAAAAGTTGAATAATAATACGTATAATGTTTATCATACATATGTAGATGAATCGTTAAGAGGACAGGGGATAGCAAACAAACTTGTAGCTATTGCATACGAAGAAATTACAAAAAATAGAAAAGCAAGGTTTGAAGCTACATGCGAATATGTACAAAAATGGTTAGAAAAACATAATCAAAATTAATGAAACAAAAGCATAATTAATGTTAAAGAAAAACTTAAAAATATAGCGATTTATAAAAAATATAAATATATTATTATATTTTATAGTTTTTTGACAATAAAGCATTTAGCTATTTAAGGTATTATCAATTTTAATTAATATAAAATTAAATAAAAAATAAAGGTATATGTTTAAAAAAATATGCTATAATAGAAAAAATATTAAATATAAGGGGGCAAAATATGTTTTTAGCAATTGTTATAATTATAATACTTGTAGGAGTAATTGGATATGCAATAGGAAAAACTGGAGAAGGAATAGATAAAACTATGGACAAACATGGATATACAGAGCAAGAAAAACATGATACTTGGACAGAGTTAGCACTTTGGAGTACATTTTGGGGAAAGAAAAAATAGCAAAAACAGAAAAGCAAAGTTTGAGACTATGTATGAATATGCAAAAAAATGGTTATAAAAAACTAATTAAAAAATGTGAAATCTAATCTTATATAAACTTATTTTATTATAAAAAGCTTAAATGGAATTAGATAATATTTAAAAAGATAAATTATATAAAATTTTTATTTATAGATGGACTGTTAACAATTTTGTTAGCAGTTTTTTTGTATAGTAAAAATTATTTTCTAACATATACTCCTTTCATAACTAATTTACAAATAAACGGCTTAGTAAAGTTTATTGTTGTAAAACAAATAAAAAAATATATCAAAACTAAGCCAGTCAACATAAAATAAAGTAAGATATTTTAAATTGGAGGAAAATGCAATGGACAAAAGTAAAATAAATAATGACGAATTCGATAAGAGTAAAAGTAAAATAAATAATGACGAATTCGACAAGAATAAAAGTAAAATAAATAATAACGAATTCGACAAGAATAAAAGTAAAATAAATAATGACAAATTTGACAAAAGCAAGGAAATAGTTAATCGAAATGCACTAGAAAAAAGTAAAAAATCAGTATTACGAGTAAAAGACATATATAAAATATATCAAGCAGAAAATGGAGAAATAGAAGCTCTAAAAGATATTAGCTTTGATGTAAAACAAGGAGAATTTGTAAGCATAATTGGGCCAAGTGGATGCGGAAAATCGACATTATTATCTATAATATCTGGACTTGAAAATAAGACATCTGGCGAAATAAGCATAGATGGAAAATTAGGATACATGTTACAAAAAGATAATTTACTTGAATGGAGAAATATTTATAAAAACATACTTTTAGGTTTAGAAATACAAAAATCAAACAATGAAGAAAATAGAATTTATGTAGATAGTTTATTAAAGAAATATGGACTTTATGACTTCAAAGAAAAATATCCAATGCAATTATCAGGAGGAATGAGGCAAAGAGCTTCACTTATTAGAACTTTAGCCATTCGTCCAACAATATTATTATTAGATGAAGCTTTTTCTGCACTTGATTATCAAACAAGATTAATGGTTACTGAAGATGTTTACAAAATATTAAAAAGCGAAGGTATTACAGCATTAATGGTTACACATGATATTTCAGAAGCTATTAGTATGTCAGATAGAGTTATTGTTTTAAGCCAGAGACCTGCAACAGTCAGAAATATATATGACATTGATTTTGAAATGAATAACAGAACTCCACTTAATTGCAGAGAAAATCCTAAATTTAGTAAATATTTTAACATGATGTGGAAGGAGCTACAGGAATATGACAAAGCAAAAGACAGCCAAGAAAATTGATAAAAATATACAAAAAAGTAGTTCAATTAAAGAGAAAAATAAAATAACTAAAAATGTAGATGTTAAATTAAATAAAAAAGTAAATTCAGCTGATAGAAAAAAATATTTAAAAAAGAAAAAGATTACAAGAATAAGTATTTTTGCAACGCAGATTTCAATATTAATATTATTTAATGTCATTTGGGAAGTATTAGCAAAAACAGGAAAAATTGATAGTTTTATAACAAGTTGTCCTTCACAAATATTTAAGACATTTGTAAGTTTATTATCAAATGGACTTGGAAAACATCTTCAGATAACTGTATTTGAAACACTTGCAGGTTTTTCAACAGGTACTGTTTTAGGAATAGCAATAGCAATATTATTATGGTGGTCACCATTTATTTCAAAAGTATCAGAACCTTTTTTGGTTGTATTAAATAGTTTACCCAAAATAGCATTAGGACCAGTAATAATAATATGGGTTGGAGCTGGAACTCCAGCGATAATTGCTATGGCACTTATGATATCTTTGATAGTAACTATTTTAGATATATTAAACGGACTTGTAAATACAGATAAAGAAAAAATAAAAATGGCAAAAACTTTTAATGCAAATAAATTTCAAATACTTACAAAAATAGTTATTCCAGCTAATATTTCAACATTATTTAATACACTAAAAGTTAATATTGGATTATCATTAGTAGGTGTAATTACTGGTGAATTCTTGGTATCAAAAGGAGGGCTTGGGTACTTAATTGTATATGGAGGTCAAGTGTTTAAATTGGATTTGGTAATGACAAGTGTAATAATTTTAGCAATAGTAGCAGCAATAATGTATGAAGCAATAGAAATCTTGCAAAAGAAAATTATAAAATAAATTAATTAGAACATTTTATAATGATGCTTATTTAGGCTTCGCATATACTAAAGATGCTTATTTAGATTTTGCATAATATGATATAAATACAAAAGATTTTGACGAAAAAATATTAAATTAAAAAATTAGTTAAATTAATGAAAAAATATTAGAAAGATTAGCTAAATATTTTCATCCCACCAAGGTAGGGTTATAGATATAACCACTAATAAAAATCTAAATATATTAAGGAGGTTTGTACAATTAATTTTGTACTAAAAATAATATGAAAAAAGTTATAATTTCAATTTCCTGTATAGTTGTTATAGTTGTAGCAATTATAGTAGGAAATGTATGTTCAAATAAAAAGAACACAAAAGAGTCAGTAATAAAATTAAATGAAGTAACAAGATCTGTTTTTTATGCACCTCAATACGTTGCAATAAATCAAGATTTTTTCAAAGACGAAGGAATAGACATTGATATAACAACAGGGCAAGGTGCAGACAATGTAATGACAGCAATATTATCAGGTCAAACAGACATTGGCTTATGTGGACCAGAAGCTTCAATATATGTTTACAATCAAGGAAAAGAAGATTATTCACAAGTATTTGCTCAATTAACTAAAAGAGATGGTTCTTTTCTAGTTAGCAAAAATCCAAATGAAAAATTTTCTTGGAATGATGTAAAAGGAAAAACAATTATACCAGGTAGAAAAGGTGGAGTTCCTTTTATGACTTTAGAATATGTACTAAGACATAATGGTATTGATCCAAACAAAGATGTAACATTAGATGATAGCATCAAATTTGATTTAATGGCAGGAGCTTTCACAGGTGGAAATGCTGAATATGTAACACTATTTGAACCAACAGCTTCAATGACACAAGATGCAGGAAAAGGATATATTGTAGCTTCTGTTGGAAAAGAAGCAGGAGAAGTGCCATATACTGCATACTGCGCTAAAAAAAGTTTTATAGAAGAACACAAAGACATAATAGAAAAATTTACGAAAGCAATCTATAAAGGTCAACAATGGGTAAAAACTCATACAGAAAAAGAAATAGCAGAATCAATAAAAAGTTTCTTTCCAGACACTTCAATAGAATCATTAGAAAAATCAGTTAAATCATATAAAGAAATTGATGCATGGAATGATACACCAATACTAAAACAAGAAGCATTTGAAAAACTAGAAACTATAATGACAGAAGCAGGTGAATTAAAAGAAAAAGCACCTTATGAAAAAATAGTAAACAATGAATTTGCTAATAAAGTAGTAAAATAAAAAAATTCTCAGAATAATTAAAATGGTCAATTTTAAGAGTAAATTCTATTTAAAAAATTATAATTGTAAAACTTTGCTTTTTCGCAAAGTTTTTTTATAATCTATTTACTAATAAAATTGATAATGGTAAAATGCAAATAGTAAAATAACTATATAAAACAATATTAATAAAAATTATTTGTAAAACATATTAAAACGAATATAAAGTTTATCAAAAAATATAAAAATTATAGTTAATTATAAGAGGAGAAAATATGAAAATTATATATGGAACATCGAATAAAGAAAAATTAGCACAAGTAAAAGAATATTTAGAATACAAAAAAGCAGATATTGAATTAATTTCACTAAAAGATATAGGATTCACTGATGACATAGAAGAAACTGGAACCACTTTTGAAGAAAATTCAATGATAAAGGCAGAGGCAATAAAAAAATACTGTAATGAAAAAAATATCCATGACGCCATAATGACAGATGACGCAGGATTATGCATTGATGCTTTAAACGGTGAGCCAGGAGTATATAGTGCTAGATATTTTGGAGATCATCTTCCACAAAAAATAGTTATAGATAAGATGTTGGAAAAATTAAAAGATGTACCAGATAAAAATAGAAAAGCAGAATTTGTATGTGTATTAACATTAATACTTGAAGATGGCACAGTAAAAGTTGCAAGAGGTGAAACTTTAGGAAAGATTGCTACAAAACCAGGACCTCTTGGCAAACTTACATATTGTCCAATATTTATTCCAAATGGATTTAACAAAACAATGAATGAATTGACAGAGGATGAATTGGGGACAACTCATAGAGAAAAAGCATTGAACCAATTATTAGAAGAAATATTATTGTAAAAACTATTGTAAAATTAGTCAAAATATAATATTATGAGCTTAATAATATTATAAAAATATAACCTATAAAATATTAGCAAGACTTTAGATGCAAAAATGCAGATAGACGTAAGCAAATATGAAAAGATTATATTAGTTTAAATATTATAAAAAAATTATGGAGGTAGAAAATTATGTCTAAATACAGATGTACAATTTGTGGCTATATTTATGATGAAGAAAAAGAAGGAACAAAATTTGAAGACTTACCAGAAGATTGGGAATGCCCACTTTGCGGAGCTAGTAAAGACATGTTTGAAAAAGTAGAAGATTAATCATAAAAGTCATAATTTAAAGATTCAATTATAGTAATGCTTTTAGTATTAATTATAATTGAATTTTTAAATATATTTAGGCTGAAATTATTTACTGATAATGGTATTAATTTGTGATGCTAATAAAGGAGAGAAATTCATGGATATTACAGATTCAATTAAATATATAGGTGTAGATGATACAAAAATTGACTTATTTGAAAATCAATATAAAGTACCAAACGGAATATCATATAATTCATATTTTATAGATGATGATAAAAAAGTTGTATTAGACACTGTTGATGACACTAAAACAGAAGAATGGTTAGAAAATATAAAAAATATAACTAGCAAAGTAGACTATCTTGTAGTATCACATGTAGAGCCAGATCACTCAGGAAGCATTCCTGAAATTATAAAAAAATTTCCTAATATACAATTAATAGGAAATCAAAAAACTTTTGAATTTATTGAGCAATTTTACAAACTAAATTTAGCAGATGACAAAAAAATCATAGTTAAAGATGGAGATACATTTAACATAGGAAAACACAATCTAAAATTCATAATGGCACCAATGATACACTGGCCAGAAGTTATGATGACATATGAAGAAAACGAAAAAGTAATATTCTCAGCTGATGCTTTTGGAAAATTTGGAATAAGAGGAACTAAAGAAGACTGGCTAGATGAAGCTAGAAGATACTATATAAACATAGTCGGAAAATACGGAATGCAAGTTCAAAACTTATTAAAGAAAATATCAAATTATGATATAAAAATAATATGCCCATTACACGGAGAAATTCTAAAAGAGAATTTAGGATATTATATAGAGAAATATGACATGTGGAGTAGCTACAAAGCAGAAGATAATGGAATATTAATAATATATGCTACAATACACGGAAATACTGAAAAAGCAGCTTTCAAAATGCAAGAAATATTAGAAACCAAGATTAACGAAACAACAACAAAACAGATTTCAAAAGAAAACGAAGAAAATTCAAAAGACAGAGAATCAAAATATAATCAAATAAAAATAATAGATTTAGCACGTGCAGACATATCAGAAACAATTTCACAAGCATATAAATATGGAAAAATAATATTTGCAGCATCAAGTTACAATATGGGAGTATTTCCATGCATGGACAATTTACTAAGACAATTAATATCAAAAAACTTTCAAAATAGAAAAATTGGAATAATAGAAAATGGTTCATGGGCTCCATCAGCTGGTAAAGTTATGAAAGAGATTTTATCACAAGGCAAAAACCTAGAAATAATAGAACCAATGGTTACTATAAAATCATCAATGAGCGATGAAAACATAGAACAAATGAAAGAATTGGGAAATAAAATAATAGAAGGATAAAATTATTATGAATGAAGATTATATAAGAGAAACATATCAAAGAGATAACGAAACTGATCCAAGAGGCAAAAATGTAGGAGCAATAGACAAACTTATTCAAATGCTACATTTACAAGAAAAAAGCAATGATGCGAATATTAGAATGATAGCAAATAATTTTGAATATATCAAAAAAGCAGCTCCAAATTTCACAATATTTGAAGCGGAAAAACCAGACGATTGTTTCTTCATGCAAAATTTTAAAGCATATCAAATAGGAAAAGATGCTGATTTGCTTGTTGCATCACATGAATTTGGACATGCAATATTATCAATAGGAACAGATACAAAAGTCCCAGAAAATTTTGATAATGTAATAAAAAATGCCAAAGAACATTCATTAAATCAAGAGAATAAAGAATACTTCAAAGGTTATGTACAATATTTATCAAATAAAACAAATTTAAACAGAACAGAAGCAGAAAAAGGTCCATTATCAGATATAATGAGTGCAATCTTTCAACAACCAGGTCTTAGAATTAATACACCAGAAAATGTATGTATGTTTCCATCAAGTCATTCAAGAGAATATTACTATGACGAAGAAAAAGGAAAGATAAAAATTGACAAAGTATATGATGAAATTTTTGCAAACTTTTATGCATTAAAATCAGGAAATCATGAAAAAGAAATAGCAACATTAGAAAAATTATTTGGAAAAGAATTAATACAAACATTAGATTTAGAAATATCAAAAAACGTTAACAATATTATAGGTAGGGACAAAGAAAAGCCAAATTATCCAGATGAAGGAAAAAGTCAAAATAATAATGAAAAAGAAGAAATTAAGAAAACAATAGAACAAACTTCAAAAGAAAGAGAAGATTTAGCAATAGAACAAACTCCAAAAGAAAAAGAAAATAATATTCCATTAAAAATAGATATGAAAGAAATGATAAATTCAATGATAAAAAATAAAAGTACATTACCAAAATTCGGAGAATATCAAAAAACAAAATCAATTATACAATCAAAAGAACCAATAATAAACTTTAACAAAAATATAAATAAACCAGAAGCAGAATTAGGAGAATAGTTAATATTGCAAATCAATCTTATAATATTAAGAAGATAAAAATTTCAAAATTTGCAGAAAAAATACGAAAGAAAATAGAAAGGAGAAAATGATATATTAATCATTAATATATCATAAAGAAACAATGGAAAACACATATGCTAGAGCATATTCGGAAGTTTTAGAAATACTAAATTTCATACCAATGCAAGAATATGAAAAAATATCAAATGAAGAAATTAACTATTTAAAAAATAATAGCGATAAAAATTATAAATTTTCTTTTGATGTTTCAATTCCTTTTGAACAGCAAAAAATCTTACCAGAAACAAGGAGTATAATATTAGTATTATATAGTAAATATTTTTTAAATGAAAAACAAAATGCTAAGTTGGAGGAATTCATAAAAAATACTACATTACAAAAAGAAAATGAAATTAGAGAGCAATACAATCCAGATGTTTTTAAAAATAACGAAAATCAACCAACACTTACCAATTCAAATAATCAAACAAATTTAAAAATGTTTGTAAATTCAAACGACCAAATAAATCAACCAACACTAGCCAATTCAAATAGTCAAATAAATCAATCGAATTCTGTATCAATGATTAAATATAAAGAAAATATAT
Source organism: Bacillota bacterium (assembly GCA_052036095.1). Taxonomy (GTDB): domain Bacteria; phylum Bacillota; class Clostridia; order TANB77; family CAG-508; genus CAG-793. The sequence goes on along the minus strand of JBPOHA010000022.1, from coordinate 4,421 downwards.
TCAAAAAAATATGGAATAAATTCAAAAACATATTCAAAAAAAGCCATCTTCAAAAATAAATTGAAGATGGTTTTAAAATTTTGTAACATAAACAAATTTAACTATGAAATAAAAATTCAAATTTATCAATTCTAATTATTCCATTATTTTAATTTTAATCTCTTCTCTTTCCAAAAATAGAAAGAATACGTAAAAATATATTGATAAAATCAAGATAAATTTGCATAGCACAATAAATTGCAATATTGTCAGAACCGATAGAATCATTCTGCTCTAAATCTTTAACCTTATTTAAATCATAAATAGTAACTGCGCAAAAAATAATTAATACAACCCAATCAACGATTAAATCAAACTGAGCCGAATGATAAAACAAATTAATAATAGTTAAAATACTACCAGCAATTAAAAAAGCAAAAATATAATTACTCCAATTGCTCAAATCTTTAGTAGTGTGATAGCCAAAATAAGCTAATCCAGAAAATATAAATGCTGAAACCAAAAATAAGTATACAATAGACTGCATTTCAAAAACATAAAATATTACTGAAAGTGTAATACCATTAATAATTGCATAAGCAAAATATAAAATACCGACAACCAATGGAGGCAATTTTTTAAATAGTAAATCAAATATAATTACTACTGCAACTTCAACAAACAATAAAATGTAAAAAGTATTACTATTAAAATAGCTTACAATTGCATTTGTCGAATATGTAAAATATGCTACAATGCCAGAAACTAATAATCCTAAAAACATATAAATAAATGTTTTACTTAAAAGTTTATTTTGTGAACTTATGTCTTCCATATTTTTTTCTATGATTATTTAATAGATAATCATAAACTCCTTCTATAATAAATTTAGATTTTTAATTGGATATCTATAAACCTAAATATATTATACAAAAACATAAAAAAGAAAACAAGAGAAAAGAATTAAAAATAGAAGTTTTTATACTAATTACTTTTTATAGTAGATATGATATAATACAAAAAAAGAGAAAAAATATAGAGATATTTATAAAAAAGGAGAGGAAATATGGAGATATTTATAAAAAAAGCAAAAACAAAAAACGATGCACAAATTGCAAATAGACTATTGACTAAATTAGTCCAATATGAGAGTAAAATTAACAACAATATAAAAGAGGATTTTATAGTAGAAAATTTTTATGAAAAAAGACTAGATGATAACAATTGCATTGCTATCGCTTATAATGAAGAAAATGAGGCGTTAGGATTTTTGTATGGATATATACAAAAATACAATGCAAATTATAATGCAATTGGTTTTATTGATGCTATTTATATTGAAGAAAAATATAGAAAAAATTATATTGCCACAAAGCTAATAGAATATTTTAAAAAATGGGCAATAGAAAATGGAAGCAAAGAAATGGAACTAAATGTTTTAAGCGATAATGAGATAGCTTTTGAAACTTATAAACATTTAGGCTTTAAAATAAATAAATATACAATGAACCAAAAAATATAATTCAAAAGAGAAATTATCTAATAAATGTTATATAATCGGGTTTTCTTGGAGAAGATTTTGTATTCGAATTTTCATTTGGATATCCCAATATACAATGACCAATTCCGACATAATCATCTGCTATATTCCAATTCTTTAAAAGTTCTTTACCTTCTTTAGATTCAAATTCTTCTTTTGCTCTATGAATCCAACATGAGCCAATACCTAAAGAATATGCAGCATTCATCAAATTACCAAGAACTAAACTTCCATCTTCAATATAAGTTTTAATATTTTTATTTGCCAAAACGGCGATAACGGTTGGAGCACCATAAAAAGGATCAAACTTCTCGTTTGCATCTTCACTCCATAAAAAACTAGAATTTAGCTTTGAAAGTTTGTCTCTAATTTCCTTATCTTGAATAACAATTATTTTAGGTGATTGTTGATTCATACCAGTAGGAGCATAAGTTCCTGCTTCTAATATTTGATTTAATTCATCATCTCTAATTTGTTCTGTTTTGAATTTTCTAATACTTCTTCTTGAGATTAAATTCTTTATTGTTTCATTCATAATAATTTACTCCTTATTTACTCTTTCTACAATTATTTTCTTTTCCCTTTTTTATTTTATAAATTATAGATATTAGAAAATATAAATTATAATTAATTTGTATAAGAAGAAAGTTAAATTTTGACAAAATTGTTGATTTTTCGACACTATTTATGATATAGTAGGATAAAGAAAAAAAGGTGGCTAATATGGATGAAAAAGAACTAATATATGATGGAATAGAAACAGCATTTATAAATAGTAATAATCAATCAAACGTAGCCTATAAACCGCAATTTATATCAAATGATTATAAAGAAGGAAGAAAGGTAATATCAACTTTAGAAGATGAACTACTAAAATGTGATAAGTTTGATATTAGTGTTGCTTTTATAACAGATGGTGGTATTGCGCCATTATTACAAACATTAAAATTGTTAGAAGATAAAGAAATTAAAGGACGAATTTTAACAACAGATTATTTAAATTTTAGTGATCCAAAAGCACTAAGAAAATTAGCTCAATTCCGTAATATAGAATTAAAGATGTATATGACAGAAAGTGCAGGAGAGGGATTTCACACTAAAGGATATATGTTTAAAAACAAAGACATATATAGAATAATTATTGGAAGTTCCAATATTACGCAAAAAGCATTATCGGTTAATAGAGAGTGGAACACTAAAATTGTTTCAACAGAACATGGAGAATATGCAAAAGAGATAATTAATGAATTCGAAAGCTTATGGAAATCTCAATATAGTTTATCTTTTAATGATTTTATAGAAAATTATGAATTAAAGTACAAAATTATTGAAAAGCAAAGACAAATTGTTAGTTCTAATAAAATATGTTCATTTGAGGATTATAAATTACAACCTAATGCAATGCAAATTAGTTTTATAAATAATTTAAACAAACTTATAGAAGATGGAGAAAAAAAAGCATTACTTATATCAGCGACTGGAACTGGAAAAACATATGCATCAGCATTTGCGTTAAGAGAAATTAAGCCTAATAGAGTTTTGTTTTTAGTACATAGAGAACAAATAGCTAAGCAAGCAATAAAAAGTTATAAAAAAATATTTGGAAAAACGAAAACATTTGGTTTACTTTCAGGAAATTCAAAAGATTTAGAAACAGATTATTTGTTTTCAACCATGCAAATGATGAGTAAAGAAGAAATATACAGTAAATTCGATAAAAAAGAATTTGATATTATTGTTATAGATGAAGCTCATAGAGTTGGTGCAAATAGTTATCAAAAATTAATACAGTATTTTGAACCAAAATTATTATTAGGAATGACAGCGTCACCAGAAAGAACAGATGGATTTGATGTTTATAAAGAGTTTAATCATAATATAGCTTGCGAAATAAGACTACAACAAGCATTAGAAGAGAATTTTTTATGTCCATTTCACTATTTTGGAATAACCGATATAGATATTGATGGAGAAGCTATAAATGAAGAAACTAAAATAAAGAATTTTAAAAAATTAACGTCTGATATAAGAGTAGACTACATATTAAAACAGATAGAATTTTATGGACATTCAGGAACAAGTGTTAATGGATTAGTATTTTGTAGCTCAAAAAATGAAGCTCAAGAGTTAAGCAACAAATTTAACGAAAGAGGATACTTTACGATAGCACTTACAGGAGAAGACTCACAAGAAAAAAGAGAAGAAGCAATCAACAGATTAACATCTAAAAATGTTGAAGAAAAAATAGATTATATATTTACCGTAGATATTTTTAATGAAGGTGTAGATATACCAGAAATAAATCAAATAATTTTGTTAAGACCTACTGAATCACCAATAATATTTGTTCAGCAATTAGGAAGAGGTTTAAGAAAAGCAACAGATAAAGAATATGTTATTATACTAGATTTTATTGGAAATTATAAAAACAATTTTATGATACCAATAGCTTTGTCAGGAGATCGTAGTTATAATAAAGATAATATACGTAGATATGTATTAGAGGGAGACAGAATTATTCCTGGTTCATCAACAATTCATTTTGATGAAATATCTAAAAAGAAAATATTTGAAGCAATAGATAGTGCGGATTTTACAGATATAAAACTAATAAAAGAAAATTATAACAATTTGAAAAATAAATTAGGACATATACCAGAATTACTAGATTTTGATAAATATGGAGAAATGGATGTATTAAGAATTTTTGATAATAAAAGCTTAGGATCTTATTATAAGTTTTTAATAAAATATGAAAAGAATTATAAAATAAGATTATCGGATATAGAAGAAAAAGTAATTGAATTTATATCTAAGAAAATAGCAAATGGTAAAAGAATAGATGAATTGCAATTATTAAAAATAATTATAAATGGAAATAATGAATTAATAGGAAAATTAA
>JBPOHA010000062.1:0-9584 GCA_052036095.1 Bacillota bacterium | reverse complement strand
TCTATATTTTATATTCTATATTTTATATTCTATATTTTATATTCTATATTGTTTTGTTATTTTTTATAATATAACTTTGTAATAAGGCACAAATTTTCTTTGCGCCTTACTCCTCTATTTATATTAATGTTCTAAATTCTATTATATGCTATTTTTAATAATTATAACCTATTTATAAAATTTATATTTTTTATTATTAATTATAAATTTATTTTATGCACTTGCTGAAATTGAATAACCTCCTGGAAGATAATCTAATGGATCAAGTGGGCTTGTGTTAAAGAAGCTAGATTCTGAAGTTGGTTGTCTTATCTCAAAGTGTAAATGTGGTCCTGTACTTCCTCCAGTATTTCCTGATGTAGCTATGACCTCTCCTTGACTTACATATTGTCCATTGCTAATATGACTTACACTCAAATGTCCATATAATGTAACATAATTATTTCCATGGAAAATCATTATGTATGTGCCATATCCACCAGGATTTGTTGCATTATATGCATATCCTGAAGCTGCTGCATATACATTTTCATAAGACGCATTTATATCAATGCCCTTATGCCATCTTCCCCATCTGAATTTCATTCTTGAAGTTACAGTTTTGCTTACACATGGCCATATAAATGAGCCATCAAATTTAATTCCATTAGCTTTCAATTTTTGTTGTGCTTTTGAATATTGAGCAGCCATTGCAGTTTCTGCCGCTCTAATTGCTTCATTTGTTTTGTCTATTTCTGCCTGTGTTGCTTTTTCATCATCTGACAATTGATTTACTTTAGCTTGTTTTGTAGCTTGTACAGTTTTTAGCTCAGAGCTTTTAGCATCCTTCGATGATTTAGTAGTTTCAACTTCTGTTTTCTGACTTTCTAATTCTTTTTTATCACTTTCTAGTTGAGTTTTTTCATCAGCCATTTGGTTCATTAATTTAGTATCAGCATCTGCTATTTCAGATACAACATCTAAACTTGATATCATATCCAAATAATTTGATGATCCCAATAGAACATCAAGATAAGATGTTCCTCCACCTTTATATAAAGCTACCATTCTCTTTTTTAGTAGTTCTTCTTTCTCTTTTAGCTCTTTTTCTTTCTGCTCAATTTCAGATTCCTTAGTTGATATTGAATCATTCAAATTATCTAGTTTAATTTGTAATTGTGCAATTTCATTATTTAAACTAGTTATTTGATTATTAATAGAGTCTAACTCTGTCGTGGCAGAAGCCTTATCATCTTTTATTGAATTAAGTTCATCTGTTTTTTGATTTACTTCTGTTTTTAAATTATCAATGTCAGATTGAGTAACTGCATATGTACTTATAGTATATGCAAATACTATAAATATTATTGAAAGTAAAGATATTATTTTGTTTTTCATTTGTCCTCCTTGTTGCTTACGCAACTTTTAGAAAATAAATTTTATAATTTTACATCTTTAGTTATTATTAATTTAATATTTTTCATTAGATTTTTATTTTAATAACTACTTATATTTTTTAATCTAATATTAAAGCTTCAAGATATTTTATATTCAATTATTAAACTTCAAGATATTTTATATTCCATTATTAAGCTTCAAGATATTTTATATCCAATTATTAAACTTCAAGATATTTTTTCATTGATATTGTGCTACCTAATATTCCAATTCCTATACCTAGCAATAAATATACAGCTAATACTAATGTAAATATATCAGAAAAGCTTAATAATGATAATGTCATTGTCTTTAATATACTTGACTCTAAAATTTTTGTCATTGCCACATTGTATATAATTCCTACTAATCCTAATGTTATAAGTGCTGATACTATTCCAATAATAATACCTTCAACTATAAATGGTCCTCTAATAAATCCGTTAGTTGCTCCAACATATTTCATGATAGATATTTCTTTTCTCCTTGCATGTACAGTCAATTTAATTGTATATGCAATTATAAATATTGAAATAATTACTAATAGAATTAGAAGTACAATTGTAACAATTCTTATTCCATTTGCAGCTTTATCTAAGTTTGCTATTGTATCATTTTTACTATTAATTTCTTGAACTCCATCTAATTTAAGAATTTGTTCTTGTACTTCTTGATTCTTTGATAAATCTGTTAATGTAACAAAGTATGATGCTGGAAATGGATTTGATTCATCCCATCCACTTAATAAATATTGGTTGTTTCCGAGCCATCCCTTTACAGTAGCTAGTGCATCTTCTTTTGAATTGTATGTAACTTTATTTACACCATCTATTTTTCTTATTTCCGTTCCTAATTTTTCAATTGCATCTTCTGAAGTTCCTTCTTTTATGCTAACCTTCATTCCTTGTTGACTTTCTATCTGTTTCATTACATAATTAATATTTTGCCCAATTACAAAAAATAGTCCAAATATAAGCATCGTGGCACACATTATAATTATTGAAGCACTTGTCATTTTCTTTTGCTTTGCTACACTTCTAAAACCTTCTGCAATTAAATATCCAATAGTGTTATATTTCACCGTCATACCCACCTTTTTCATCTCTTATAATATTTCCGTTGTCTATACGAATAACTCTCTTGTTCATTTTATCTACTATGTCTTTAGCATGAGTTGCAACAACTACGGTAGTTCCTCTTAAATTAATATCATTTAATATACCCATTATGTCCCAAGCTGTATTTGGGTCTAAGTTTCCAGTAGGCTCATCTGCAATTAGCATCGCTGGATTATTTACTATTGCTCTTGCAAGTGCAACTCTTTGTTGTTCTCCTCCTGATAATTCATTAGGGTATACTTTAGCCTTGTTAGCAAGTCCCACTAATGCAAGAACCATTGGAACTTGGCGACGTATATGTTTTGGTGTTGCTTTTACGACATACATTGCAAATGCAACATTTTCATATACAGTTTTATCTGGTAATAGCCTAAAATCTTGAAAAACAATTCCCATACTTCTTCGTAAATATGGCACTCTACTTGCTTTTAAAAAAGTTATATCTTTTCCATTAATAATTATGTTACCTGAAGTTGGTTCTTCTTCTTTCATTATCATCTTAATAATAGTTGATTTTCCTGAGCCTGAACTTCCTACTAAAAAAGCAAACTCTCCCTTTTCTATCTTGAAATTAGCATTATGAACTGCTTCTGTATCTGCATTGTATCTTTTGCTAACATTTCTAAATTCTATCATCTTTGTATCAGTCCTTTTCTTTCTATAAAATCAATCTTATCATATCAATATTTTAAGATATTTTCAAGTATTATGTCAAAAAAAGTGGGCTTTTGGTAAAATGTAACACAATTGTAAAATAAAAGTAATTGTAATGTAAAAAAATATAGTTCTAATTTACATTTTATTTTTTGTTACTTTAACTCAAATATAAAATAATAATGATAAAGAAATTTCAAATCTTATAAGTCTGTGCATTTTTTATGGTAAAAAAACAAAGAGTGAATAAGTATTTTTTACTTATTCACCCAAATTATTTATAAATAGACAGAAGCAAAAGATTTTTAGCATAATAATATTTTAAAAAGACTTTTTAGTTATTTCATATAATAGTTATATTCTTTGATGACCTCGTTAAAATATCTGGCTCTAGCTTATTTACTTTGATTGTATCTTCTATTCTAATTCCAAATTGTCCTGGAATATAAACACCAGGTTCATTTGTTACTACCATATTTTCTTTTAAAGTATAACTTGTTCTATAGCTTAAATATGGCAATTCATGTACTTCAAGTCCAACTCCATGACCCAATGCATGGATTAATGTGTAATTTTTACTGTTAAAATCAGCTTCGAGATTTTTGGTTATTTGTTTTCCATCTGCTCCATCTTTTATCTTTTCCGTAGCTCTTAGCTGACAAGATAAGATAAAATTATATAATTCTTTTATTTCACTTGATACATTTCCTACAAAAAAAGTTCTAGTCATATCAGCGCAATATCCATTATATTTTGCTCCAAAATCAATTGTAATTATATCTCCATCTCGTATTTGCCTGTTTGAAGGAACTGAATGTGGCTTAGAAGTATTTTCACCACTTGCTACAATAGTATCGAAAGCTAAACCTTCCGCTCCATTTTCTAAGAAAAATTTTTCAATTTCTATTGCAATATCTTTTTCAGTCATCCCTCGTTTTATAAATTCTAATATATGTTCATAACAATTATCAGTTATTGCACATGCTTTAGAGATGTTTGCAATCTCCCACTCGTTCTTAATCATCCTCTGTCTTTCAATAAAATGATTTGTTTCAACTGTTTCTTTAATTCTATATTTTCTAACCATATTATTATAATTTGCATATGTAATATAATTTTCTTCAAATCCAACTTTATTACAGTTTTGAAAAAAGCTTAGATAATCTTCATCAGTGAGTCCTGCAACATCATAAATACTTATTCTATCATCAATATTAATAGTATTGCTAGCAACTTCAAAATATCTAGCATCAGTAATAAATATATTTTCTTTATCTGTAATTAATATTGCGCCTTCTGCGTCTATTCCTATTATGTACTTAATGTTAAGTGGATTATTTATTATCATTCCATCAATGTCAAGCATCTGCATTTTTTCTCTAATACAACTGATTTTCTGATTCATAAAGATCATCTCCTTTTATTGCTGCTTATATAAATATATTTTTTCATATGTTCTTAGCTAATTTAATGCATACATTATGATGTTAAAAAATTATAATATTAATATACATAAATTTCTTCAAATTATTCTGGCATATATAATCCTAATGTAAATATTTTTAATAAAATATATAACATAAGATTATGTGGTACAAGCATAACTAAAAATGATGCTATAATTATAAAAGGTCCAAAAGGTATGTATTCATCTGTTTTCTTTTTCTTGCTTACTATCAAAGCTATGCTAATTATTGCTGCAAGTAAAAATGCAATTACTGTTAGCATTAAAGTTTCTGTAAATCCAAATATTAATCCTAATGCTCCCATTAGTTTTACATCGCCAAAGCCCATAGCTTCTTTTCCCGCAATCAATCCTCCAATTAACGTAATAATTAAGAATATTCCTCCACCTACTGCCATTCCAAGTAATTTATCTAAGAATAAATTTAAATTACTAATTCCTCCAATAAATGTAAATATGATAGCAACTTCAAAAATTGTTAAAGTTAGCCTATTAGGAATTATTTGTTTTTTATAATCTATTATAAATACTGCGATAAACATTGGAGCTAAAATCAAGAACTCTAATAGATCTATTGACCATCCAAAGAAATATAGCAATATTATATAGATTATCGCAGTTGTGAGCATCAGCCCAATATTTAATTTCATATTTGTTAAATACACTTTAAAAAATTCCTTGCAAATTATAGGATTATGATTTTCTAATCTTTGATTAGCCCATGACATAAATTGACCTACTGCAATTCCAAGTAGGCCTATAAAAAAATAATATAATATATGTATATTGTTTATGTACATACTGTCCTCCTAAGTTTATTTTATATAATATGACTTGCTACATTTTGCATATCTTGCATTTTTTTGCATTTTAATGCAATCTTTAATGATTTCATTTTATTACATTTTTTACTTTTTTATATTTTGCATTAAGATTTTTTATTTTACTATTAATTTTATACTTTATAATTTTTTATATTTTTATTATAATCAAATTATCTTTTTTCGACTTTATCTTTAACTTTTTCAAGTTGTACTTTTTCAAGTTTCCTTTTTAATTTGCTTACTGTCCCTTTTTCCATTTCGATAGGCTTTGTAAGTATTGAAAACATCTGCATTCTATTTGCACCAAGTACATCTGTAAATAATTGATCACCAATTTCAGCAATATTTTTGCTATCTAAGCCAAGTATTTTTTTAGCTTTCTTTAGCCCTCTTTTAAGTGGTTTAAATGAAAAGTAAACATACGGAATATCCAATAGTTCAGCAATATTAGCTACATTTTTTTTGTTTGAACTATTTGATGCAATACACATTTCTATGTTAGCTTTTTTTATTTTTTCTGCCCATTTTTCAATGTTTTCAATCTTATTAGCACTTAAATCAATTAGTGTATTGTCTACGTCAAGTATAATTGCTTTTATCTCATGCTCTTGCAAAAATTCAGGTGTTATGTCTGTTATTTTGTTAAACTGTGCATTTGGCTTTAGCATTAGCATATTTTCTCCTATTTTTATATAGTAATTTATATAAATTATTTATACATAATTTTATTATAAAATCTAATTATAGTATAACAATAATTTTTTTATAAATCAATAAAATTTATAAAATAGTGTAGCAAAATATTAATTAAAATTAATAATGTTTTAACTTAAATATAAAAATATACTTTTTTAAAGTAATTTTTAACTTTATCTATTTGCAAAACCTATGGTGTCCAATTACAATTGTCATAGGACGTGACCATATCCATTTATTAGTTGCGGTCGCAGGGTTAAAATAATATATCGCACCATAACTAGGATCCCAACCGTTTATCGCATCTTGAGCTGCTTTTTTTGCAGTAGAATTTGGTGTTAAGTTAATTTGTCCATCACTTACTCCATCAAATGCTCCTGCTTGATAAATAACACCAGATATTGTATTAGGAAACTTGCTACTCTTAACTCTATTTAATATTACCGCCCCAACAGCTACTTGACCGTTATATGGTTCTCCTCTTGCTTCTGCATATATTAATCTACTCAATAAATTTACATTGCTTGAATTGCTACTTGTTCCTGTAGAACTTGATGATGAATTAGATATTCCCATTGCTTTTAAAGTTGAAGTTCCTGCAATGCCATCTACTGTAAGGCCATTTTTTGATTGAAATTTTTTTACTGCGGTTAATGTTGCACTACCATAAATTCCATCTACACTTCCTGAATAATATCCCCAATTTTTAAGTTTTGTTTGAATTTGTGTTACTTCGTCACCTCTTGAACCGTATCTTGATGTAGCATAAGTATTGTTAGTTTTTACTATTAAATTACATCCAATTAGCAATATTAATAAAAGCATAACCATTAAAACAAATCTAATTTTAAATTTTGCACTTTCATTATCTTTTAATAATTCTCTTATTTTATTTTCATTGCTGCGATTCAATGATAATTTTGATTTATCTCTCATATAATAAACTCCTCTTTTGGTTGTTATTTTTTCCAAAAGAGGAGTTTTTATGCAATTATTATTTTTTAATTTATAATTTTATTATATATTGATTTATAATAATTTGTTCTTTTATTATATTTAGTTTATTATCGAGTATTTTCTTAATTAGTGTGTATCTATTTATATACTATATTTTATTTACCAAGATTAATTTTATCTTTGCTTATATATTATTTTCCATAATTCTAGAATATTCCTACTATATTTCCATTTTGGTCTAAATCTATTTTCTCTGATGTTGGAACTTTAGGCAAACCAGGCATTGTCATTATCTTTCCTGCCTTGACTACTATAAATTCAGCTCCTGCTTTATATTCTACTGATGATACGTGTATATTAAATGGTTCTTCGCATAATAAATTATGTTGATCATCTGATAATGAATATTGAGTTTTTGCTATGCATATTGGAACTTTTGTATTGATTATATTTTTTATTTGCTCTTCCGCTTCCTTAGAATATTCTACTCCTGATGCCCCATATATATTTTTTGCAACTTTTTCTATTTTAGTTTTAACACTATCTTCTATATCATAAGTGCATTTAAAATTATGAGGAATATCACATATTTTCACTACTTTTTCTGCTAAATCTTTAGCACCTGCTCCACCTTTTGCCCAGTTTTCTAATAAACTGTATTCAGCCTTGCCTTTTAATTCTTCTTCAAGAATCTTAATTTCCTCTACAGTATCTTGTGTATATTTGTTTATTGCTACAATTGGTTTTAATCCAAATGATTGTATATTTTGAACATGTTTTATTAAATTTTTCATTCCTTTTCTTAATGCTTCTGGATTTGGATTAATTGCATTTTCTTTGCTTGCTCCGCCATGATATTTAAGTGCTTTTAATGTAGCAACAATTACTACTGCATCTGGTGAAATTCCTAAATTTCTACATTTTATATCTAAGAATTTTTCTGCTCCTAAATCTGCACCAAAACCTGCTTCTGTTACAACATAATCTCCTAATTTTAATGCCATTTTTGTAGCAATTACACTATTACATCCATGTGCTATATTTGCAAAAGGTCCACCATGAATTATTGCTGGATTATTTTCTAGTGTTTGAACTATATTTGGATTTAATGCATCTTTTAATATTACAGTTAAACTTCCATCAGCTTTTAAATCTCTGCAAGTCACTGGTTTTCCTTGTTTATTATAACCAATTATAATATTTCCTAATCTTCTTTTTAAATCATTTATGTCATTTGCAAGGCAGAAAATTGCCATTATTTCAGATGCTACTGTTATGTCAAATTCATCTTCACGTGGAACCATGTTTTTTTCACCTGAAAGTCCTACTGTTACTTTTCTTAATTCTCTATCATTTAAATCTAAGCATCTCTTCCATGTTACTTTTTCAATTTGCAGTTCATTTCCTTGAAATATATGATTGTCAATTATTGCACTTAATAAATTATTAGCAGTCGTTATTGCATGAATATCTCCAGTAAAATGTAGATTAATATCTTCCATTGGTGCTACTTGTGAATATCCTCCACCAGTTGCCCCTCCTTTTATGCCAAAAACAGGTCCTAGTGATGGCTCTCTTAAAGCTAATACTGTTCTTTTATTTATCTTATTAAGTCCATCTGCTAGGCCAATTGAAGTTGTTGTTTTTCCTTCTCCTAAAGGAGTAGGATTTATTGATGTTACTAATATTAATTTTCCATTATTTTTAGATTTAATTTTTTCAAAATAATTTAGTGAAATTTTTGCTTTATATTTTCCATATTGTTCAACATATTCTTCTGGTATTGATAACTTATCTGTAATTTCATTAATTCTTTTTAATTTTGCATTTCTTGCAATTTCAACATCTTCCATTATATTTTCCCTTCTGCATTAGATTTTATTAATATTTTTAGCATATTAATCCTGCTACAAGTCCAATTAAGGCTCCTGCAGTAACTTGTATAGGAGTATGTCCAGTCATCTCTTGTAGTTTTTCAGCATTTGTCGTTTTTTGATTTTGTAAAATATCATTTAAAGCTCTAGCTTGTTTTCCAACAGCTCTTCTAACTCCAGCAGCATCATACATAGTAATAAATGCAATGATTGCGCTTAAAGCAAATAGAGGAGTATTTATTCCAACATATTTTCCAATCATAGTGGAAACCGATACAACAACTGCACTATGAGAACTTGGCATTCCACCAGCTCCTAAAAATCTTCTAATATCAATTCTTTTTGTTTTTTGATAACTATATATAACCTTAAATAGTTGTATTCCACACCATAATATAATTGGCACAATTAAAAATTTATATTGATCATAAAAATTATTTTGCATTTTAGCATTTTCCTTTCAATCATTTAATATATTATTTCACTCTTATTTATATAGTGTATTATTTCTTAAATTTAATTTATATTTCATTATAATAATTCCTATTTCAACTTTTTTATTATAATAATTTCTATTTTA
>JBPOHA010000075.1:0-25713 GCA_052036095.1 Bacillota bacterium | reverse complement strand
CTGCCTTTGAAAATAATCCATCTGCTGAAAATATCACATTTATTGTAGCTGCACTTAATATTAATAGCAATATTATTGTTATTACAAGTGCTATTAAAGTTATTCCTTTGTTATTTTCTTTCAATTTATCCACCTCTTTATATTTCATTATACTTATTATTAAATTGACCTTTAAAAGGTCTTACTTAAACATTTTAAAGGTCACATATTAATATTATTCAGTTACTGCATTTATCGTCATTTCGCTAATTTCTTAGCTTCGTATCATCTATTTATTTCAATTTTATTTTTTGCTTATTACAAAATCATATGCATTTGCATAATCAAATGTCTTTGAAGCATTAAGTTCTGTACTTTCTCCTGCTTGTAGTTCTTTTATATATCCTGTTACTGTTGTTATTGTGTTTCCATTTTTATCTAAAATTGTTATTTTAATTGGATAGCCACCTTTTGCTGTGGTTGAAGTGTTCTTTATTGTTCCTAATAATTGTGTTACACCTGATTGTGATGTTAATTGAAAATTACTTATTTCCATTCCATCAAATGTTTTCGTTTCTGATAATTTTGTACTTGTATTTAATTTTGTACCATCTTCTAATACTTTTACAAATTCTTCTGATGAATTATTTTTAACTTCATTGCTAGTATTTTCTTTCTTTTTATTACCATTTACAATTAATACTATTATCACTGCAATTACTATAATTACTCCTAATATTATAATTCCCTTTTTTCCTCCGTTTTGCATTTTGCTTTCCTCCTTTATAATTCTTAAACAAAGATATTAATAATTATCTTCTACCATAAATTAGCTTATAATCCATATATTTTTCTTTAGTTCTAATTTATTTTTTTAATTCCCTTGCCTAATATAATTTAAATTATATAACTTTTTGTATTCATTTTCAATATTTTTATATAATTGTAATCTATTTTTAATCTATTTGTAATGTACATCTCATTCTTTTCCATTCTTGGAATTTTTTCTACTGCCATTTGCTTTTTAATTCTCTGTATAATTTTGCTCTTGTTGTATTGAATCTTTATTTTTTTATATAGAGATTTAATATATTTTTATTTTACAGTATCTTTTTGTAATACTTCTTATAAATATTTCCTCTTATAATTTACCCGTTTAATAAAACTTGAAATTGACCCTTTTAATTTACCATTTTCTTAAATGCTTCTAAGCTAAGTCCTTTTGATACTCTTACACGAGGTAATGCATATTTATCATTTCCTTTATATACTCTTCCACCTTCTGTAGTAAAAGATAACTTGTATCCTGCATCTTTTAAAACTTTTTTATCTAAATCATTATACTGTCCAAATGGATAGCAGAAAATAAATGCATTATTTAAAACTTCACTTGATTTTTTTACATCTGCAAGCATTTTGTCATAGCTCCATGATAGCATTACACCTTTTCCACCTTCACCTGCTTTATGCATATCTTCAGAATGTGATTGATAACTTACGCATTTTAATTTATCACTTGCTCTATATCCATACCAAGATGATACGACAAATGAAGTTGCTGGTACATCATATTTTTGTAAAATTGGAACTGCTAGATCAAAGAAACTATCATCTCCATCATCTACAGTAATCATTATGCTTTTAGCTGGTAATGTAATTTTTCCATCAACATATTGAGTGACTTCATTCCAAGTTGGAAAATAGAAATCATCCTCTGCTAAATATTTTACTTGTTGTTCAAAATCAGATATTTCTAACCAGTTATTGTCTTTCGCTGTTGATTTACTTTTATCATAAAAGAAATGATACATCAAAACTGGCAATCCATTTTTTAAAGTCTCCGAACTTTTTGCTTTTCCGCTTGCAGTTTTGCCCATTTCAGAATTATCAGTTACATTATTAGCAGTATTTTGATTATTGCTTCCATTATTACTATTAGTATTGTCATTTTGATTTCCATCAGTTTTACTTGAATCTTGTATTATGCCATTACTTGTAGCTTCACTGCTTGAATTATTATCTGCTATATTATTTGTGCTATTGCTTATTTCAGTATTAGCATTTTTATTTTCAGTATTGATAATATTAATCTTTCCTTTTTTTACCATTGATACTATTAGCAATATTATTATAATTAATAATATTATTGTTATTGCTAATTTACTTTTTGATATTCTTCTTGAATTTTTTGCGTGTTTCATTTTCTCCCCTTTGACTTAAAAAATACTTATTAAAATTTATATTCTAATTCTATATTTTAATTTTATGTTTTAATTTTATGTTTTAATTTTATCATTATGATTTTAGTTTTACAAGGCATTTTTATAAAATATCTTTGTTTAGTCTTGCTTCTTATATAAAATTATAATTATTATTTTTTACAAGCAAAAATAAGGACTATTCTTTTTTGAATACTTTTTGATCAAATGATAATTTAATAAATTTAGGTTTTAATAATCATTTAATTTATTGTATTTTTTGAAAATTTTGTCAAATTTTGATATAATGTATATTTTTTTCAAATTAACTAATACTAATAATGTGAAAAAATTTAAAATGATGGAGGTTATTATGAAAATTTTATATAATATAGCTCTTACACTAGTTGTAATTGGATGCTTAAATTGGCTACTTGTTGGGCTTTTTGGATTTGATCTAGTTGCTACTCTTTTTGGAGCAATGAGTATACTTTCTAGAATAGTATATATTTTAGTAGGTATATGTGGATTAATTTGCATAGGTCTTTATTCAAAAATATCTGACTAAAATTTTAATATTTTTGCACATTAAAACAAAGAAAAACAAGTAATAATATTTTAATATTTTAGGAATTTTAGCCAAGCATCCTTATTTATATTTGCTAGCTATAGGTTTCTAAAATATAAATTTTCTTAAATGTTTTTCTTTGTTTATATATTAATCAACTAAATTATAAATTTCTATTTATTTTTTCAATCTAATAATAAAATTTTTAATTATTTTATTAATCCACTAATAAAATTTCTAATTTTTTTATTAATCTACTAATAAAATTTCTAT
Source organism: Bacillota bacterium (assembly GCA_052036095.1). Classification (GTDB taxonomy): domain Bacteria; phylum Bacillota; class Clostridia; order TANB77; family CAG-508; genus CAG-793. The sequence continues at coordinate 22,695 of JBPOHA010000075.1, read as the reverse complement.
TTATTTTTTCAATCTACTAATAAAATTTTTAATTATTTTCTTAATTCTGCTTTAAATTTATTTTGCATATCATTAACAATTTTATTCATTACTCCAACAATTTCTTCATCTGTCAAAGTTTTATCTTGAGCTCCTAATTCAATTGAAAACGCAATGCTCTTCTTTCCTTCTGGTATTCCTTTTCCAGTATATAAATCAAATACTTCACTGTTTTGTAATAGCTTTCCACCGCTACTTTTGATTGCTCTTTGAAGTTCTTGTGCAGTTATTGTATTGTCAACTAAAAGTGCTAAATCTTTTTTTACAGTTGGAAATTTTGATAATTCTTTGTATTTCATTTTTCCAACTTTTTTGCTTAATAATTTGTCTAAATTAATTTCCATTACATATACTTCATCATTGCATATTGTTGGATTTATTCTTCCTATTGTTCCTACATTGTCATTGTTTACTGATATTACTGCTGTTTTTCCTAGATGCATATCTTTTGATATTGGTTTATCTGTTACAAAACTGTATCTTCCATTATATCCAAGATAGTCTAATATTTCTTCTGCAACACCTTTTATTATATAAAAATCTACTTGCTTTTTGTTTAATCCTATAAAATATTCTCCTGACATTACACAGGCTAATTTATTTTCTTCAAAATATTCTGCATCTACTTTTTCACTATATTGATTTTCTTTTTTATCACAATTATTATCATTTATTTTTTGATTGTTACTATCTGTATTTTCATCAAAATTATTTTTTTGGTTTTCTTTTTTATAAAATGTTTTTGCTATTTCAAATATTGAAACATCACTTGTATCATGTGCTTTGTTGTATTCATATATTTTATATAATGATGTAATTAAACTTTGTCTTAGATAACTTCTTTCTTCAGTAAGTGGTGTTAATATTGGTATTGAAGATTCTATTTTTTCATCAGGTGTAAACATTGCTGATTCGTCTTTGCTTACTAATGAATATGATAATGTTTCGTTTAATCCTAAGTTAACCATTTTATTTCTAATCTCACGAGTAGTGTTGTCATAAGTTCCTTTTTTCACAGTCATTACCTTTACTCTTGATTCAATATTGTCAACTCCATATATACGTCCAACTTCTTCAATTAAGTCTTCTTTTATAGATATATCAATTCTTCTGGTTGGAACAGATACTGTAATAATATCACTTTGATTTTGTATATTTTCTTTTGCACGTTCAGTATTTGTTTCAATTAAAGCTAAATCAAATTTACTTTTTTCATCTTTTCCTGTTATTTCTGTTTTAAATCCTAATTTATCAAATACTTTAATTATATCTTTTTCAGTTATTACTGTTCCTAATATATTGTCTATATTTGCAACTGTGATATTTATTTTTTTATCTTCTCTTGAAGTTTTATCATATTTTACAATTCCACCTTCAACTGTTCCTTTAGAATATTTTTCAAGCATATTGCAAGCTCTTTCTATTGCCATATATGTTCTTGCTGGGTCTAATCCTTTTTCAAATCTGTTGCTTGCTTCGCTTCTTAAAATTTTATTTGAAGTTTTTCTTACTTTTACATTGTCAAATATTGCTGATTCAATTATGATATTTTTTGTATTTTCAGTTACTTCTGTATCTAATCCTCCCATTACTCCTGCTAGTCCAATAGCTTTTTCACCATCTGATATTACTATATCTTCTGCTGATAATATTCTTTCTTGGTTGTCAAGTGTAACTAATTTTTCTTCGTCTTTTGCCATTCTTACTTGAAGCATTCCTTTTAATTTATCTGCATCATAAAAATGTAGCGGTTGGCCAGTTTCAATCATTACATAGTTGCTTATATCTACAACATTGTTAATTGGTCTTATTCCAGATGCCATTAGTCTTTCTTTTATAAAATCCGGGCTTTGCTCTATTTGTACATTTTCAACTTTCTTGGCTAAAAACAATGAGCAATTATCTGTATCTACTTTTACTTTAAAATTATTGTTTATATCATTTGAAGTTTCTGCATGAGTTAAGTCAATATCTTTTACTTTTTTATCATATATTGCTCCAACTTCATAAGCCATTCCCAAAATACTTAGTAAATCTCCACGATTTGCAGTTAGTTCAAAATCAATTACTCCATCGTCAAGGCCCATAAATTTAATTGGGTCTTCTCCTACTGGAGCATTTTGTGGAAGTTCATGAATTCCTTCTTTGTCTTCTGGCTTTAAGAATTTATTATCTAATCCAAGCTCTGCAAGTGAGCATAACATTCCGTTTGATTCTTGTCCACGTTTCATTGAATTTCTAATTTCTCCACCTGGAAGTTTTGCACCATCTAATGCAGTTATTACTTTAAGTCCTTTTCGTACATTTGGTGCACCGCAAACTATTTGTAATATTCTATCTCCTACATCTACTTGGCATATATGTAAGTGGTCAGAGTCTGGATGAGGTATACATTCCTTAACTTCTCCAATAACTAAATTAGTTGCATTAATCAAATTTCCAGCTGAATCATATTCGTTTCCAACTGCTGTCATTTTTTCTGCTAGTTCATGTACATCTAAGTTTTCATCTAAATCTAGATAATCTTTCAAAAAATTTATACTTAATAACATTATTATTTCTCCTTATCTTTATTTGAGTTTTATTGTCTTTTTGTCTATACTTATCTATTTTTTGCTATAAATATCTATAATAAAGCAATTTTATTCATTTTTATGTATTATTATCATATATGTAATTGATTCTTAATACTTTATTAATCTATATCTTTACGATCAAATTGTTTTAAAAATCTTACATCATTAGAGTATAGTAAACGAATATCTGTAATTCCATATTTGAACATGGCTAGTCTATCTAATCCAGTTCCAAATGCAAAACCGCTATATTTCTCTGGATCATAGCCATTCATTTTTAATACATTTGGATGTACTATTCCTGAACCTAATAATTCAATCCATCCTGTTTGTTTGCATAGATTGCAACCTTTTCCTCCACATTTAAAACAACTTACATCAACTTCATAAGATGGTTCTGTAAATGGGAAATAACTTGGTCTAAATCTTAATTTAGTATCTTCTCCTAGCATGTGTTTCATAAATATTTCCAATGTTCCTTTTAAGTCAGCAAATGAAATTCCTTCATCTATTACTAAGCCTTCAACTTGGTTAAACTGATGTGAATGTGTTGCATCATCTTCTCTTCTATAAGTTTTACCTGGAACTATTATTCTAATTGGTGATTTTTCTTTATTTGCCATCATAGCTCTTGCTTGAACTGCTGATGTTTGAGTCCTTAATAAATATTCTGGAGATATATAAAAGCTATCTTGCATATCTCTTGCAGGATGTCCTTTAGGTAGATTTAATCTTTCAAAACAATATTCATCAGTTTCAAGTTCTGGACCTGCTACTACATCATACCCCATTGATACAAATAAATCTTCAATTTCTTCAATTACTCTTGTTAATGGATGTTTACTACCTCTTATAATTTTAGTTGAAGGCAATGTAACATCTATTCTTTCAGACTCTAGTTTTTTAGAAAGTTCTTCTTTCTTTAAAATATCTTCTTTTGAATTTATCTTTTCTTCTATTTTGTTTTTTAATGAATTTACTAAGCTCCCTAATATAGGTCTTTGTTCTGGTTCTAAGCTTCCCATCATTTTAAGCAAATCTGTTACTTGACCTTTTTTTCCTAGATACTTAATTCTTACATCTTCTAAAGCTTTAGTATCTTGTGCATCATCAATTTCTTTTAATGCACTTGTTTCAATTAATTTTACTTTTTCTTCCATTATATCCTCCTATTTGTAAATCTGGCACACGAAGTGTTTTGTATAATAAAAAATTATCTTTATTAATTTTATAATGTTTTGCAATATTAGTTTTAAATTAGAATTTTATATTATACAAAAAAGCCACTCATCCTATATAGGACGAATGACTCGTGGTTCCACCTAATTTTATTAAGCATAATGCTTAACCTCTAAGTTTTAACGGTTCAACCGCTTCTCCTACTGTTGTTTCAAAGAAGTCCTCAAAAGTGAATTTTCTTCAAATATCATATAATGCCTCTCAGCTATGGCATCTCTCTTTAATATGTTTCATATTTGAATACTTTGCTTTTTCATTAGATTTTAATTAATTTCATTTTAAATTATTATTTTATAATATACTAATTGAAAAATCTTGTTTATATCTTGTTTAGATCTTGTTAATATATTGACTTTACAATTGACATTGTACGTTATTAACTATTTTTATATTAACATAATTTTTTTTATTTTACAAGTGTTTTTACAATTTTATGCAAATTTTATAAGTTAACTATATTATATCACTTATAATCTTCTTTAATAAATTAATTATATTTATTTTAAACATATACATTTGTTAATAAACTATTCTTCATTTGCTTTTTCTAAATTAGCTTTTCCAGTATATATAATAACTGTTAATGCATATAATGATAATGCTATTGGAAATGATAAAACATTAATTGGTACATATATTATTGCATATATACCATATAATAATATTTCCACTATTGTAATATATTTTATTAATCCTAGCATCTGCTTTGTTCCTTTAAATCTTATTGCATAAAATACAAGTATTAGTAATAATGATATACCAATTGGAAGAATATATGGTTTTATTATGCTTCTTATTCTTACATTTGATACATAATTTGAATCATATTCACTAGTTTCTGTATTTGCAGAATACTTTGCATTGATTTTATCTTTTAAACTAGTTATCTCATCTACCGTTGGATCATTTTTTATTTTTATAGATGCACTATCTCCAAACAATTCAACTTTTTGAACTAATATTTCTTGATTTGGCCATACTTCTTTTGCAATTTCTTTTATATCTTTAATGTCTATATCTTTTCCTACCCTAAAGCTTATTACAATTCCATCTCCATAATAAATGCCTACATTTAATCCTCTACTTATAGTTACTGCTATTGATACTATAAGCACTGCTATTACAAACATATATGCTACTTTATTTTTTTTCATTTTACAATATCCTTATGTTATATTTAGGTTTTTAAAACAGATTTACCTATAAACTGTTCTTATACTATGATATTACAAATCTTATTATTCTAATTTCCTATTTTTATATTATAATAATAATTTTTAATTTGCTTCAATTTTTTAAATCTTATATAAATACTTTTTATACATAAGTACCATTATTTTTTTAAATCAATTATTAGATAATCCATAATTAAATTATATACTGTATTTATCAATATTCCCCAGAATATTACCATTCCAAAGCTAAATAATGTACTCCAATTATTTAAGCAAAATACTATTGATAATATTAATATAGGTATTTCTGTTAATAATGATTGTTTAGTTACTTCTTTAAATGCTTTTTTCTTTTCTTTATCTGTTAATTCTTCTGCTTTTATCTTTTCACATAATATAATATTGCATACTGTATTCATGACATAAGCTATCTCTATTGCAAATATACCTTCAATTGATAATTCAACATTTGTATATCTAATTGCTAATAATACAATTGCCATAAATCCAATACTTGATATTACTGACATTACACCATTTAATCTATATTTGATTATCATAATCAATGCTATAATAAGCGCTATTCCTATTTCAATGTAAACCATTATTTTTGTTCCATTTTCATCTATTTGAGAACTAACATATTCATTTGAATATACTTGATATTGAAGTGGCATTGCTTCATTTGAAATAATCGCTCCTAAATTATATGCTCCATATAATTTATCTTTGTAAGTAGATGTAGATGTTGAACTTGACGATGAAGATCCAATTGTTAATGATAATGTTCCATTGTCAATTACCTCTGAAAAATTAGTAGTCATCATTGTAGTATCATCTATTTTCAATATAACTTGTCTATTTGTATTGCTTGTACTTTCTGCCTCATTTGTTGAATTATTTGTACTTTCTGTGTTATTTTCTGCAGTGTTAGTAGAATTATCTGTTGAGCTTTCATTTACTAAATTTTGATAATTCTTAGTTATATTTTTAAATTTATTTGTACCTTTTAAATTAAAGTTCATATTCATATAAATATTAGTGGTTGAAGATGATGTAGATGATTTTGTGGCAGTAACTTCAACATTCCTTATGTCAGAGTTATCCATTAAAACTTCATTTGTATTACTATCTTCAATTACAAAATTTCCTTTTTGAGTTATATCAGATATAATTGTATCTGTTTGATCATTCTCAGGTAATAAAATATTTATAATTCCAGTATTTGAATCACAAACTACTGTAAAATCTTCTACTTTCAAATAACTTAGTCTTTTTTCAATTATTGATGCACATTTTTTATAGTTATCAGATGTGTTTTCATTAGACTCTACTGTATTCGTTTCATTTGTAACATTATTTACATTTTCTGAAGTATTAGCCTCTGTACTGTTCTCTGTTGTTTCGTTAGTTGTATTACTATCACTACTTGAGTCTTTTAACTCTAGGATTATTTTTCTATATCCTTTCAAATTAGTTCCCAATTTATAAGATGGAACTATATCTTTCATTTGATTTTCGTTTTGATAAAATATTCCTACAAATGATATTATTGAAATTAAAAGAATTATTAATATTGTCATTACTATGTTTAATTTTTTTTGTGCTTTCATTTTTCCTCCTCATAAAGCTTATGGTAGTGTAAACATTTTTACTTTTTATAAAACATTTTTTTCACTATCTAAAATTACTTATTTTTTGTATATATTTACCCCTACTATTCCACCTACCATACCTGCAATTATTGAACTTACCAACATTATTACTGATTTTAGGTTTAGGTTAAAGCCTGTAATAAATATACTTGATATAATATAAACTACTATTATGTAAATAGCTCCTACTAAAGCACCATTTAAAAGACCATTTTTCTTAATATGCATTGTGCTCATCATACTTCCTATTAAAATACTAATCGCTGAAATTATAATTATTGTAGCTGGAATAATACCTTCAGAAATATTGCTATATGTTAATATAATTGATGTAATAAGCAATAATATTAACGTTATCAATATTGCAATTGTACTCCCTTTTACTATTCTAATAATATTTCCACTAGTCACATTTGAATTATCATTTAATTTTTTTATTTTTTCCATATTACCTCTGCCTTTCAATTAAATACTCTTATTATTTTTTTATTTGTATTCTTTTAAAATATATGTAGAGGCAAAAATTTTATTACTCTATTTTCTTTATTATTTTTTTACTATAATTAAATAATATTTTTCGCTTTTAATTTTTATCTTGCATTTTTTCTTTGCTTTGATGTTCAGTCACTTTTTCTTTGTTATCTGAGCATTTATCATCTATCCCCGCTATTGCCCATTTTTCTATTGCTATTTTAGTATCATTTGGATTAATCTTTACAATTACTCTTTCTTCAAGCACCTCTTCAATAGTCCCGGAAAATCCTGAATATGTAATAATCTTATCACCTTTTTTTAAACAATCTTGCATTTTCTTTATTTTTTTCTGCTCTTTTACTCTCTGTGCATAAACAGAATAATATATTACTAATATTATTATTACTAAAGTGCAAGTCGTCAATATTGTTTTTATATCAAGGTTCATATAATACACTCCTTTCATATTTTATCTATACTTTTAATAATATAAATCTTTATTGAAAAAAACTAATATTTATAACTTTGTAAATTTTTATTTTAATAATTATTGCAATACATTTGATTTAATTTCATTATTGCTCACACTATTTAAATCATTATTAACATTATATGTTTCATTTTTAGCTATTGAATTTGAAGATGTTGTATTTTCATCATTATTAGTAGTTTCTTGTCTCTTTGCTATTTGCTCTTGCCAGAAACTTACTATATCTATTGCTTGATTCTGATATGTCATATAATATGTAGTGTTATTCTCAATGGTTGTCTCGTATGCACCATCAAAAACCATTTGTGTCATTATCTCTCCTGCTGAATTTACTAGTCCATACTTTCTTACTTTTGATCCTGTTGATTCATTTGTAAAATCTTCACCAAATACTATCGCATTAATTGTAGGTATTAAAATTATCCCTTTCGAATTTTTATCTGATGTATTTACTGATGTACAACCAATTTGATTATATTCTAATGGCAATATCTTATTTCCATTTTTATCAAATAATCCCCATTTTTCATTTTCTTTTACAGGAATACAATTATCATATATTAGATATCTATTTTTAATATTAGTATCAGAATAACTGCTATCTAAACCGATTTGATCATAATCTTGATATACTATTATCTTTCCATTTTGATTTATTACACCTTGCTTATTATTGCTTACTACAAGGTATAATCCTAAGTCTTTATCAATCTCTTTAATTTTTTCATACGTTGGTTTAACTTTTGTAACTGCATCATTTCCTAAAATTCCAACTTTATTATCTTCTGTTGTAACAATAAAATCATTTATTCCTTCAACAAATTCTATTTTGCTAAATCTTGCGCTTATTATAGGTGTATTTGGTTCATTCAAAGAAGCCATCCCATATAATTTCGTTGTTGGATCCTTTATTATTATATAATTATATAATAAGGCCTTTTGATTATTAAATAATACAGATTCTCCAAATGAGCATGTAGCACTAGTTACTGCTGAATTAGTAATTTGTGTACCATACGTAGACGCAATATATGGTAAAGTTGCAATTGTTACTGTATTATTTGATTTTGTATATGATATAAGAATATTAAATGCTCTTTTTAATCCTTCTTGATTTATATATAATTTGCTTCCTTGCGAAGTTACCATTTCACCTATATCAAATGTTTGTGAATCGGTCTGTGAATCTAATAATGAATATTTTCGTATTTCACTTGATCCCGATGCAAATGTAACCAACTCCTTAGTATTTGTTACATAGCATTTTGTTAAATCTTCAGTATATTGTTTATATTCACCATTGTATTGTTTATAGCCAATTAACTCTGCAATATCTTTTATTGAAGTATAAATTTTTTCATCTTTCACAAAGATTATTTCAGAATTTACGCTTTTGGCAACTCCATCAATAGTCAATTTTAATTGCTCTTTAGCAACTTTCTGAGAAAAAACCCATACAACACCTGCAAGTATTAATAAAATTATTATTAATACTACAATAATAATTAAGCTTTTCTTCATCTTTGCTGTTTTCTTTTCTTGAAATGCATCTGTTTCGATTAGATTCATAACTTTCCCTCTTAAAATCAATCTTTTCAAATATTAATATTGATTGATTCCTTTCTGTTCATATTCTATTTTTCATTCGTATAACCATACTGCCTATAGAATTTTTTTGAAAATTCTAATAAGTTATCATTTTCAATTTCCATTCTAACTCTTTCCATTAAATTAGTCAAGAATTTTATGTTATGAATTGATAATAATCTTACACCTAAAATTTCATTGCATTTTACTAAATGACGAATATATGCCCTAGTATAATTTTTACAAGCGTAGCAATCACATTCATCATCAAGAGGTCCGTAATCATGTGCATATGTAGCATTTCTAACAACTACTTTTCCATGTGATGTTAGAGCTGTTCCATTTCTCGCAATTCTAGTTGGAAGTACACAATCACACATATCTATTCCAGCAAGTGCTGATTCAATCAGATAGTCAGGCGTTCCAACTCCCATTAAATATCTAGGCTTGTTTTCTGGCATTAGTGGTGCTGTATATTTTAAAACCTTTAAAAACTCATCTTTAGGTTCTCCTACACTAATTCCTCCAATTGCATATCCTGGAAAATCTAATTTAATTAAATCTTCGGCAGACTGTTTTCTTAAATCTTCATAAAATCCACCTTGTATTATTCCAAATAAAGCTTGGTCAGTATTATGTGAAGCTTTGCATCTTTGAGCCCACCTTGTTGTTCTTTCCATTGAATTTTTTGTATACTCATACGTAGATGGATATGGGCAACATTCATCAAAAGACATAATTATATCTGCTCCTAAAGCCTCTTCTATTTCCATAACTTTTTCAGGAGAAAAGAAATGCTTACTACCATCTAAATGTGAATGAAATTCAACTCCGTCTTCAGTTATAGTTCTCAAATCACTTAAGCTAAATACTTGGAATCCTCCACAATCGGTAAGAATAGGTCTATCCCATCTCATAAATTTATGTAATCCACCTGCTTCTTTGACTAAATCATGACCAGGTCTCAAATATAAATGATATGTATTAGATAAAATTATCTGTGCACCATTTTCTTTAAGTTCTTCCGGTGTCATTGATTTTACAGTCGCTTGAGTACCAACTGGCATGAATATTGGAGTTTGAATATCCCCATGAGGAGTATGTATTACACCTCTTCTTGCACCTGAATTTTTATCAATATGTAGTAATTCGTATGTTACCATTTTTCCTCCTAAAAATTATTTTTATAATTTTTTAGCATAACAATTTTGTTTTATTTTTTTATTCTAATTTTTTTATTAAAATTAAATCTAATTATTACCAATATAGTTTATTTTATAAACATTGCATCTCCAAAACTAAAAAATCTGTATTTTTCATCTACTGCGTGTTTGTATGCTTCCATTATATAATCTTTTCCAGCTAATGCCGATACTAACATTAATAATGTTGATTCTGGTAAATGGAAATTAGTTATTAAAGCATCTAAACATTTGAATTTATATCCTGGATATATATAAATTCCTGTATCTCCCTCACATTCTTTTACTAATCCATTTTCATCGGCAACAGTTTCAAGAGTTCTACATGAAGTAGTTCCTACTGCTATAACTCTTTTTCCTGCTAATTTTGCCTTATTAATTTTATCAGCATCTTCCTGTTTTATATAATAATGTTCTGTATGCATATGATGCTCTTCTATATTAGTTTCTTTTACTGGTCTAAAAGTTCCAATTCCAACATGAAGTGTAACATTTGCAATCTCAACACCTTTTTCTTTTATCTTTTCTAATAATTCTGGTGTAAAATGCAATCCTGCTGTTGGTGCTGCTGCTGAACCTTCATATTTTGCATATACTGTTTGATATCTATCATTATCCTTTAAGCTTTCATGAATATATGGTGGAAGAGGCATTAAGCCTATCTGATCAAGTATTTCATTAAAAATTCCTGTATATGTAAACTTTACTTTTCTTGTTCCATCCTCTGTTGTATCTAAAATTTCAGCATTTAGAAGTCCATCTCCAAATATAACTTTTGCACCTACATGTAATTTGTTTCCAGGTCTAACCATTGCTTCCCAAATATCCCCTTCGATATTTTTTAGCAATACAAATTCAACATTTGCACCTGTATCTTTTTTTCCATATAGTCTAGCAGGAATTACCTTTGTATTATTACGTACAAGGCAATCTCCTGGTTCTAAATAATCAATTATATCTTTAAATATTTTATCTTCAATTGTTTTAGTTTTTCTGTCTAATACCATTAGTCTTGATTCATCACGATTTTTTATTGGTACTTGTGCTATCAATTCTTGTGGCAACTCATAATTAAATTCGCTTAATTCCATTTTTGCTTCTTTCTATTTTTATTATTTTATTAATATTTCACTTTTTAGCATATTTTATTTTCAATGTATCAATTTTTATAATTTCTTATATATTAATATAAATTACTTTTCTAAGATTTCTTTGCAACGTGGGCAAAGTCCATCTTCAGTATGTTCATCATACATCCAACATCTTTGACATTTTTCTCCATCAGCATGAGCAACTTCAATTTTAATTTTTTCTTCTTTATTTTCTGAATTTTCTTTATTTGTTTTATTATGATTCTTATCTTCAACTAATTTCAATCCAGATACTATTAAAACAATCTTTAATAAACTTTCATTTTCCTTTAAAAAATTATAATCTTCACTATTAGCAGTTAAAGTAACTTTTGCATCTAATGAATTTCCTATCAATTTTTCAGCTCTTGCAAGTTCTAATTCCTTTGCAACCGCAGTTTTTAAGTCAATTACCTTTTTCCATTTAGCTGATATTTTTTCATCATTCCATTTTTCTACAACTACTGGATAATCTGTAAGCATAGGACTTTCAACATTTTCAGTTTTAGTATGTTTCATTGCTTTCCACATTTCCTCTGCTGTAAAAGAAATCATAGGTGTTAAAATTTTTACTAAAGAATCTAATATATAATACATAGTTGTTTGTGCTGATTTTCTTTGAACAGAATCAGCTTTCTCTATATATAATCTATCTTTGATAATGTCAAGATATAAACTACTCATATCAACTACACAGAATTGATTTATATCATGATAACAGTTTCCAAATTTAAAATTATCATAATCATCTGTACAATCTTTTACTAACTTATTAAGTCTTGTTAATGCCCATTTGTCTATTTCTTGTAATTCTTCATATTTTACTGGCTTTTCTGGATCATAATCATTTAAGTTTCCAAGCATAAATCTTACTGTATTACGTATTTTTCTATATACATCAGAAATTCCTTTTAATATATCATCTGATAAATTTACATCCATTTCATAATCTGATGACAAAGCCCATAATCTTACAATATCCGCACCATATTTATTAGATACATCTATTGGAGAAATACCATTTCCTAAGCTCTTAGACATTTTTTTGCCTTGAGCATCAACAACCATTCCACAGCAAAGTACTTCTTTATAAGGAGCAATTCCTTTAGTGGCGACAGAAGTTAATAATGATGATTGGAACCATCCTCTATATTGATCATTACCTTCAAGATATAAATCAGCGGGATAATCCATTCCTCTTTCAACTAAAACACTTTGATGAGTTGAACCAGAATCAAACCAAACATCCATAATATCTGTTTCTTTTTTAAATTCTGAATGTCCACATTTAGGGCAAACTGCACCCTCAGGCATAAGCTCTTTTTCAGACTTTGCCCACCAAGCATTAGTTCCTTCTTTTCTTACTATATCTTTAACTTTTTCGATTGACTCTTCTGTAACATAAGGCTCATTACACTCTTTGCAATAGAATATTGGAAGTGGAACACCCCAAGAACGTTGCCTTGAAATACACCAATCATTTCTTCCTTTAATCATCTCAAACATTCTCTCTTCGCCCCAATCAGTTGGATGCCATTTAACTGTTTTTACAGCCTTTAAAACATCTTCTCTGAAATCATCAACAGATGCAAACCATTGGTCAGTTGCTCTAAATATAATTGGCTTTTTGCATCTCCAGCAATGAGGATATGAGTGAGTAATTGGCTCTGCTTTTAAAAGATAGCCATGCTCATCAAGCCATTCTATAATAGCCTTATTTGATTTTGCATAATACATTCCAGTAAAAGGACCAGCTCCTTCTGTCTGAACACCTTTGCTGTTTACAGTAACAACAATATCAAGATTATCTTTTAAGCCTTGTAAATAATCTTCTTTACCATATCCAGGAGCTGTATGTACAGCACCTGTACCAGTTGCTAAATCGACATTTACAGTTTTTTCACTACCAATAACAACTCTTGAAGTTCTATTTAAGAATGGATGCTTGCAAAGTACACCCTCTAACTCTTCACCCTTGAATTTTTTAACTGTCCTATAATCTTTAATTTCAGCAAGAGCCATAACTTTATCAACAAGCTCAGTTGCTATAATTAATTTTTCTTTTCCAATATTAACTAAACTATATTCAAAATCTTTTCCAATTGTAATTCCCATATTTCCTGGTAAAGTCCAAGGAGTTGTAGTCCATATTACAATAGAAACATCATCTCCATCAAATACATTTTTGCTATCAACTACTGGAAATTTAACATAAACTGAAGTAGATGTTACATCTTTATATTCAATTTCTGCTTCTGCTAATGCAGTTTCGCAATCAGTACACCAATAAACTGGCTTTAATCCTCTATATATGTAACCCTTTTTATACATATCGCCAAACACACCAATTTGTCTAGCTTCCATCTTTGGATCATAAGTTACATACGGATTTTTCCAGTCGCCTAAAACACCTAGACGTTTAAATCCTTCTGTTTGAGTATCTTTATACTTACTCGTAAATTCTCTGCAAGTATCTCTAAATTGAGTTACGGGAATTTTACTTCTATCCAAGCCTAATTTCTCAATAGCCTTTTTCTCTGTTGGCATTCCATGTGTATCAAATCCTGGTACATATGGTGAGTAAAATCCTTTCATTGATTTATACCTTACAATTGTATCCTTTAAAATCTTGTTTAAGGCATGTCCTGCATGAATTTCTCCATTTGCATATGGAGGACCATCATGTAAAACATAATGTTTATGTCCTTCATTTTTCTTTAAAATCTTTTCGTATAAACCATTCTCAAAAATACCCTCTAAAATCCCTGGCTCTTTTTTTGGTAAATCACCTCTCATTTGAAAATCAGTCTGTGGTAAATTCAATGTAGCACTAAAATCCTTTTTTTCAACTGATGTTGTTGACTTTTCTTTTTCTTCACTCATATTGACTCCTCCTTATTTATTTTACTTATCTATCTTGCTACTTTTTTATGTATTTGTCTTCTATTGCTGTTTTATGTACTGTCTTGTTTATTTTTTATTTATCAGTCTTGCTACCACTTTTTATTATAGTAAAGTAATAAAAAAAGACCTTCATCTTCTTAGGACGAAAGTCTCGTGGTACCACCTATTTTTATTGATTTATATAATATAAAATTAAAATTTAACATTGAATTTTAAATATTAAATTACTAATAATATTTCTATAAATTATCAATCTCTTGTCTCTTAACGCAATCTTACGACTTAGCTTACTTTTAATAGTTTTAATTAATACATATTTTAACTTTATATTGTATAATCTCAGCTAAATTACTTTTCATCTAAGTAACAATGTAAGTGATAATAAATATAATGTTTCTTGCTAATATCTCACCATCATTAGCTCTCTCATAAGGCTTTTTTTATTTATCGTGTCTTACATATAGTTTTTTATTTATTCTATTTTTGGCTCAAATTTATAGCCTGCATTTTCTAATTTGTTCTTTTTAGTTGCACTCTATTTTTAACTTGCATTTTTTAGCTTGCTTTTTTTAGCTTGCTTTTTTTAGCTTGCTTTTTTTAGCTTGCTTTTTTTAACTTGCTTTTTTTAGCTTGCTTTTTTTAACTTGCATTTTTTTATTTACTCTTTTAAAGCTTTTGCTTTTATTTTTAGCATTGCTATCTTATCATAAATCGATATTATATTACCACTTATATGTTAAAAAATCAAGTGTTTTTTCATAATTATAAATGTTTTGTTTTTTCATAATTATAAATGTTTTGGCATTTTTATCTACTAATCATAGTCTTTAAATACTTTTAAATATTTATAGATATTTTTATATACTTTTAAATATTTATATATATTTTTATATACTTCTATATATTTTTATATATTTTTATATACTTCTATATATTTTTATATATTTCTATATATTTTTATATATTTCTATATATTTTTATAAGATTTTATATGGATTGAATTTTAGATAATCAGAACTTACTAATTTCAAATTTATTCCATCATAGATTCCTTCAATTGCTTCTGATTGTGCCTTGCTATGTAAATGTCCATAAATACATGTTTTAACTTTATACTTTTTCATTAATTGTATAAATATGCTTTGTCGCCTATTTTCAATCATTGACTTTGTTATTGGTGGATAATGCATCATACAAATAATTTCTTTGCTTTCTTGTTCAGAAAAATATTTATCTTCTTTTTTCAAATTGTAACTTTCTTTAATATTTTCACATAATATTGTCTTATTATTATTTTCCTTTTTAATCCCTTCTTTTATTGAATTTTCTAGCCTTATGCTTTCTCTGTTTAGCATTTTTTCAGAATTTTCTGCACTATTATTATATGTATAGCCTTTAGCTCCAACTATTATCTTGTTTTCATATTCTATTGCTGAATTAAATAAAAATTCTATAGTTTTAAAATTGTTATCATTCAAAAATTTATTCATCTTCGTTACTGTCGTCCACCAATAATCATGGTTTCCTTTTGATATTATTTTTCTTCCTGGTAATGAATTCAAATATTCAAAATCTTTTATTGTATCTTCTATATATGTAGCCCATGAAAAATCTCCTGGCAATAATATTAAATCATTATCATGTATTTTTGACTTCCAATTTTCAGCTAATTTTTGTTCATAATTTGTCCATTCATCACCAAATACATTCATTGGTTTGTCCGTGCTAAATGATAAGTGCAAATCTGATATTGCGTAAATTGCCATTATGACTCCTTCCTATTATTTTAATTTTAAATCCGGTACTGCATTTAGTGTTAAGTCATCTATTTTTCCAGAAATGTAATTATAATATCCAGCTGTCGCTATCATCGCTGCATTATCAGTACATAATTTTATATCTGGCATATATACTTTTACATTATCTAATTTTTTGAATTCATTTCTTATATATGTATTCGCTGATACACCTCCAGCCAATACTATAGTATCAATTCCTGTTTCTTGAATTGCTTTTTTTACATTTTCAGTTAAAATCTCAGCAATAGTCTTTTCAAAACTTACGCATAAATCTGCTTTATTTATGTCAGGATATTTATGATGCAAATTTATAACAGCAGTCTTTATACCACTAAAACTAAAATCCATATTATTTAAATTAAAGTGAGTTTTTGGTAAGTCAATATTAGGAGCTCCTCCTTGTGCCATTTTGTCTATTTTAGGTCCCCCTGGATATCCAAGTCCTATTACTCTAGCAACTTTGTCAAAGGCCTCTCCAACTGCATCATCTTTTGTCTTTCCTAAAACTTGAAAATTTGTATAATCCTTTACTAATATTATCTGTGTATTTCCTCCAGACATCATTACACATATAAATGGCGGTTTTAAATCAGGATGAGTTATATAATTTGCAGCAATATGTCCTTCAATATGATTTGTGCCAACTAAAGGTTTATTTAGAGCATAACTTAAAGCTTTTCCATATGAAAGTCCAACTAATAATGCACCAACTAAGCCAGGTCCGTATGTGCATGCAATTATATCAATATCTTTAAATTGTATGTTTGCTTCACCTAATGCAGCTTTTGTAACAGCTGAAATATTTTCAATGTGATTTCTCGAGGCTATTTCTGGCACAACACCACCATATAAAGTATGAATTTCTATTTGTGTATTTATAACATTTGATAAAACCTCTCTACCATTTTTTACAACAGCAACGGAAGTTTCATCACAACTTGATTCAATTCCTAGTGTAATTATATCCTTCATTAAAAAATCCAATCCTCTATTTTTATCTAAAATATAAATTTAGATATAAAAGGAAAACCTCCTTTTCATTTTGCTTTATAAAATATATATTTATTAAAAATGATTATTTTAAAATATATAATTGTATATTAACAATTAGCTTTTTGTTAAATTACTTTATGTAAATTAACTCTTTGTTTAAACTTTTTTTATATAAATTAGCTTTTTTCAAGCTTTTTTATGCAAAAAATTAATCTTTTATTTTGCTATAAATATTATTAACTTTAAAAGTCCATTATTAATTGCATTTACTGCTGGTGAAATAATCATTGATGCAAATGGTGTTATCCATAGTATTACAAATATTATATATAGTATTTTCTCATTACTTTCAAACCAAATGCTTGCTCTTTTTGGCAATACTCCTAATAATATTTTTGAGCCATCTAATGGTGGAAGTGGTATTAAATTAAATACTCCTAATCCTACATTCATTGCTATTGCATATTGTATAAATCCTAATATTATTGAGCCTACAGTTGTTAATACAAAACCACTCGCAAATTTAATTAGTAAACCATATATTATTGAAAATATAACTGCAAGTATTAAATTCATTACTGGACCTGCTAAGGCAACTAGAGCATTTCCTTTTTTTATACTAATTTTTCTATTAAATTGATTAGAATTTATTTCTACTGGCTTTCCCCATCCAAATCCAGCTGTGATTAGAAGAATTGCTCCTACTAAATCCATATGAGCTATTGGATTTAATGTTAATCTTCCTTGCCTTCTTGGAGTGTCATCTCCTAATTTATCAGCCATCCAAGCATGTGCATATTCGTGAAAAGTAATTGCTATTAATATACCTGGAATTGATAATAATAAACCAGCTAATGCAGATGGATTATTAATATAACTTTGTATATTATTTAAAATTAAAATAATGATAAATACTATCATCCAAGGATTGCTTGTTAAATTTTGAAAATTCATATATTATAATATGAATATTTTTATATTCATATTCTCCTTCCATCACTTATTAACTTATACATATAGTTTAATGAGTCAACTCTTCTATGTATCATTTGCTGAACTATAAATAAATATATTTCAAGTAAATGTAATTGGGTTTTTATTTTTCATCTATTCTTTAATCTTTTACACTTACATCTATTAATTGCATAATTTAACTTCATTACTATTATATTTTTAAGCTTATTGAAATTTACTAAATCTTCTAACTATTTATTTTAGTGGTTTCATTGTTGGAAATAATAATACATCTCTAATTGAAGCTGAATCTGTTAAAAGCATTATTAATCTATCAAGACCTATTCCTAAGCCTCCTGTTGGTGGTAATCCTATTTCTAGTGCATTTACAAAATCTTCATCCATCATTCCTGCTTCTTCATCACCTTTTGCTCTAGCATCAGCTTGCTTTTTTAGTCTTTCATACTGATCTATTGGATCGTTTAATTCTGAATATGCATTTCCATACTCTCTTCCTCCAATAAATAATTCAAATCTTTCAGTTAAAGATGGCTCTGAAGCTTTACGTTTCGTTAATGGTGATACTTCAACTGGATAATCCATAATAAAAGTTGGTTCTATTAATGTTTCTTCGACAAATGTTTCGAAGAATGCATTAATAATATGTCCTCTTGTTGTTTTATTTTCTTCTAATTCAACATGATTATCTTTTGCTAATTTTTGAGCTTCTTCGTCAGATTTTACTGTATTAAAATCAATTCCTGTTTTTTCTTTAATTGCATCAATCATTGTTATTCTTTTCCATGGTGCAGTTAAATTAATATCTGTTCCTTGATAATTAATTTTTAATGTATCATTTACTTTCATACAAAGCTTTGTAATTATTTCTTCTGAAATGTCCATCATATCATGATAATCTTCATAAGCAGAATATAATTCAACATTAGTAAATTCAGGATTATGTTTTACATCCATTCCTTCATTTCTGAAATTTTTACAAATTTCATATACTTTATCAAATCCACCTACTATCAATCTTTTTAAGTTTAATTCTGGAGCTATTCTTAGATACATATCCATGTCTAGTGTATTATGATGAGTAGCAAAAGGTCTTGCTGCATCACCTGTTATTAAATTATTAAGTATAGGTGTTTCAACTTCTAAGTATCCTTTTTCGTCTAAAATTTTTCTTAATTCTTTAATAATTGTACTTCTTTTTATAAATGTATCTTTTACTTCTGGATTCATTATTAAATCCACATATCTTTGTCTATAACGCAAATCTGTATCTTTTAATCCATGAAATTTTTCTGGTAATGGTCTTAAAGATTTTGAAAGAAGCTTTACCTCTTTTGCATGAATTGATATTTCTCCTGTCTTAGTTTTAAATACGAAACCTGTAATTCCAATAAAGTCTCCTATATCATCTTCTTTAAATTGTTTATAACTTTCTTCTCCTAATTCATTAATGCTAACATAGCTTTGAATCTTTCCATTGCCATCTTGAACATGGCAAAAAGAAGCTTTTCCCATTATTCTTTTTCCAATTAATCTCCCGGCTATTGTTACATCTTTTCCATCTAATTCATCATAGTTATCAACTATCTGTTTGCTAGTATGTGTTCTATTAAATTTTGTTATTTTGAAAGGATCTTTGCCTTCTTCTCTAAGTTTATCTAGTTTTTCTCTTCTAACTTGCATTAGATGATTCATATCTAATTCTTGATTTTCTTCTTCATTTTTACTATCGTTTGAGTTCAAATTAATATTTTTATTTTCACTCTTGCTCTCATTTAAATCGTTTTCACCCATTTTTTCATTTTCCTTTCAATATATATTAAGTTGCTTTACTACTATTTTTTATATATAAGTTTAATAGTAATTTAATCATGTTCATTTTCTTACTTTTTGAACATCTTAATTATTATACTCTAAATTATAAAATTTGTAAACCTCCAAAAGCTATATTCTTCAATATTAATAATTCATTTATATTAAATATCTAAGCAGTTAAATGTAGCAAATTTATACTATATAATTTTATAGATTTTTTTAATTAATATTATGTTTAATCTTTTGAATATTTTATACTTACTTTTAATGTTAATATCTAAAAAATTCTATGCTGATTTTCTAAGTTCTATTGCATGCCTTTTAGCAATATCTGTAATGTCACCATTTGATATTCTAGCAATTTCATCTATAATTTCTTCTTCATTTAGTTTCTTCACAATAGTGTGAGTTCTGTTATCTTGAGCAATTTTACTTATATAAAAATTATTATCTCCTTTTGCTGCAATACTTGGCTGATGTGTTATGCAAAGTACTTGATGACTTTTTCCAATTAATTTTAATTTTTGCGCAACAGATTTTGCAGCTTTTCCGCTAATTCCTGTATCGATTTCATCAAATATTAATACTGGTGTGTTATCAGTATCTGCTAACACGGTTTTAATTGCAAGCATAATTCTCGACATCTCTCCTCCTGACGCTACCTTAGAAAGTTCTTTTTCATCTTCACCAATATTCGTGCTTATAAAGAACTCTACTTGATCTAATCCATTTCTATTAAATTCTTCTGCTTTATTTGTTATTCTTGTGAAAAATTTAGCATTTGGCATTTCTAAGTCTTTTAATTGTTCATAAATTTTTTCATCTAAAATTCTTGCAACATCATTTCTTATAATATGCATAGATTTACTCTCAATTTTCATTTCATCTTCTAATTTTGCTAATTCTTCTTTTAATTTTTTATTAGTTTCATCTAGATTATTTATTCTTTCTATTTCATTTTGGATTTTTGCTTTATAATCTAATATCTCATCAATGCTATTCCCATATTTTCTTCTTAATGTACTAATCAAATCAAGTCTTTCTTCTACCTCATTTCTATCGTTTTCATTAAAATAAACATCTTCATTCATATCAGAAACATCTCTTGATAATTCGTCAATTTCATAATATATATTTTTAAGCTCAGATAACTTTTTATCATATTTAGAATCTAAATTGCTTATCTTTTCTATTGCTTTTATTGCCTCGTTTATTGTGTCAACAGCTAAACTAGCTTTTTCACTAGCACCACTTAAACTCGTAGCAATTTTTTCAGAATTCATATATAATTCTCTTTTCTTATTTAATTCTAAATCTTCGTCTTTTTTCAAATTTGCAGTATCTATTTCATCAAATTCATACTGTAATAAATCGAGTTGTCGTTGCTTTTCTTTTTCATCTCCAAGATTTTCTTTTAGCTCTTTTTTTATTTCATTATATCTATCAAACAAAACTCTATATTTCTTTTTTTTATTTAATAACTCTTCTCCGCCAAAATTATCTAAATATTTTATATGGTATTTTGAATTCAATATTTTTTGATTATCATTTTGACCATGAATATCTATTATATTATTCATAAATTCCTTTAGCTCATTTACCGTAACTAGTCTACCATTTATTTTGCATGAATTCTTTCCATTTGCATTAATTTCTCTACTTACAATTATATTATTTTCAATAGCTTTTTCATTTTGAGGCAAATATAAATTTAATTCCACAAATGAATAGTCTTCTCCTCTTCTAATCATCTCTTTAGAAAATCTTCCTCCAGAGATAATATTAATTGAATCAATTATAAGAGTCTTTCCAGCTCCGGTTTCGCCAGTAATTACATTAAGACCATGACTTAATTCAACACTTAAATCATCAATTATTCCTATATTTTTGATATGTAAAGTTGTAATCATAAAAAAATACCTCCATTGTGAACGAACGTTTGCTTTATTATATAAACAATTGTTCGTTTTGTCAAGAGATATTTTTAATTATTTTAAATTTTTATAAAATATTTTTATTAAATTTATTTATATTTTATTCTATTCACCATAGGTATTTACAATATTAATTTGAGTAACTTTCTTTCCATCAGTAATAAAATATATTCTTCCCTTTGATTGATACAAGTCATTATCACCTTGAAATCCAACAACAATATCTGTTGCTGACGCACTTTTTAAAATTGAATTTGTTCCATATTTATTTAATATTTCTTCTGTCGTTGAATTTATACCTATTCCTCTTGCAGTTTTTATATTGCTATTTTTTAAAATAAATATGCTATCAACACTGCAACCTTCTTCATTAGTTCTTAAGTTAATCAATAATCCTAATTTTTCATAAGTCAATTCTGTGATAGTTTCACCTGTAGCTCCTTCTGCATAAGACTTTGAAGTACAATCTGATCCGTATTTTTGTATTACTTGATCTTTTGATGATCCAAATGTAATTCCATCTATTTTCAAATCGTTCATACTAAAATCTTCTATTTTATTACTATTTTCTTTAGCATTTTCAATACCATTATTGCTAATATTCTCTATTTTAGTATTATTTATAGAATTATTATTTTCATTATTTTCTTGAGCATTTGAAATTTTGCTTTCTAATTTAGAAATTTTCTCATCATTTTGCTTTAATTTAAT
>JBPOHA010000055.1:0-5237 GCA_052036095.1 Bacillota bacterium | reverse complement strand
TTGATTTACTTATTATTCCAGTGTTAAATGCTATATTAATTGATACTCCTGCCAATATCAATAATACTATTATCGTTACAACAAGAGCTATTAATGTTATACCTTTTACATTTTTAATTATCTTTTTATTCCTTTTTTCTTTCATCACTTTTTCTCCTTTCGTTCCCTACTTTTACTTTTCCTTCTTGTGTTATTTTGCTTATTGTATGCTCTTTTTACTTTTTATATTCTTTTTTAGCATACTTTTGTTTTTTCTTCTTGTATTCCTCTCTATATAATTTTGCTCTTGTTGTATTTTATCTTTATATTTTTTATATAGAGATTTAATACATTTTTATTTTACAGTATCTGTTTTCTTTTTGCAATATTTTTTGTAAATTTTCTATAATTGATTTTGTTTTGCTTATATCATTAATTATTTACTACTATTTCTTCTAATTATTGTTGTTAATGCATTGTATGTGTCTTTTGATACTAATGTTTTTGATATAGTAACTCCTTCTTTTAATAGCATTTTATAGGTTTCACTTGTGCATCCATCTTCACCTTTTTGCTCTGTTATTTCTTCACCTTTAGCTAGTGTCTTATCTTCTTTATATTCTGTTTTTGATTCTATTATACCAGTTACTTTTGAGTCTATTATTACAGTGTAGTCTCCATCTTCTTTTATTCCGTATAAATCAACTTTAACTACTCCATTTTCTGCTGTTGCTATAATTTTTATTGGATATTTTCTATTATTTTTAAATTTGAAGTCTACGCTTCCCCATGATACCGTTGCATCTCTTCCTGCTGGTAAATATGACGTTTTGAAATAATGTGAGTGTCTTTCTGTTATTTCAAGATTTGTTAGTAATGCAGAATTATATAATGTTGATGATAGCTGACATATTCCTCCGCCTACATCTAATACTACTTTTCCTCCTGCATAGGCTTTTGCTTCTTTGAATCCTGCCTCTATGGTTCTTTGTCCTATAGTTTTATTATATGAAAATTCTTCTCCTGGATTTATTACTGTTCCATTTAATTTTTCAGCTGCTAGCATTAAATTATTATTCCTATTTACATTACTTGCATCATAATTTGTTGTATATGTTGCTAATTTATTTGGAAATGCATCTTCTCCTAAGTCACTAACTTTTACACTTGCTTTTGTTATTTTTAGTGGAATTTCATATTCATTTTTTTCTTCTTCTAGCATTTTTTTGGCATCTTCAATGGATATATCAAAATCAACTCCATCTTCGTCTGCATGTACTGTTAATGGATCTTTGCTTAGATAAGCATTTTGTGGATCTTTCTTTATCTCTGATAATATTTTTTCTATATCTATTGATTGTGGATTTACTTGTTCCACTGGAATTTCTATAGTTCTATCTTCTGATGTTAAATCTTTTACCTTATTAATTATTTCTGACTTTAGTTCTTCTTTGTTTATTACTGATCCAGTGGTTCCTTTTCTTATTATTAATTTATCTCCATCAATATAATATGTGCTTTCAACCTTTGCATCTGGCAATTTTGAATTAATATCTTCTATGATATTTTCAAGATTTGTTTCGTCTATGTCAAAATTTATATTTATATTTTTGTTAAAAAATAACCTACCTATTATTGCGTAATTATTACTTATTATATTTCCTTTTCTACCAATCATATATGCTTGCTGAACAGCATTATCAATATTTGCAGTAATGTCCATTTGGTCATAAGATATTGTTGTTTCATAATCATTATGTATTAATTTAATTCCATTTATTTGATTTTCTCTATATATTTTTTCTAAATCATCATTTGCTTCATTCGATGTTTTATTTGCTACACTAATGTTTTGAATTGTAATTTTGCTATATATTTTGTCATTTCCCATATTAATTAAACTGAATATTATTGAAAATAATATTATAGCAAAAATAACAATTATTCTAATTATTATTTTTTTGCTTTTATCTTCTTTATAATACAAATTCCCAGTCTCTTTAATATTATTTGTTTGTTTATTTTTTTCTTTTGTAGTTATTGGCTTTTTTTCTTCTTTTTTCATAAGATTTTCTTTCTTTCTTTTCATATTACACCTCTAAAATAATTATTCTATCTTTATAATATTTTGCATTGTATAATTTTATATTTATTATCCTATTTCGTGCTTTATAATTGATTAATATTTTTATAATATTTCTATTTTTATTTACTTAAATATATTATCATAACTACAATTTTTTTACTATATTTTTATAATATTTTACTAGACTTTTTATTTTTTTATTTATATAATATAATAAATTTAGTATTTTACTTATAAATATTGACTATTACAGATTTATATAGTAATACTAATATAAAATTATTAATTTTAAGGATGGTTTCTATGATTGGTGATATAATTGCAAAAATACGTACAGATAAAAAAATATCTAAAACTGATTTATCAAAAAAAATAAATATAAATGTTGGGCATCTTACACACATAGAGAAAGGTGAGCGAAATCCTAGTCATAAGACTCTAAGGGAAATTTGCAATGCATTTGATGTACCTTATCAACAGTTAATGTATACATATGATCATAATCTAACACAAGATCAAATTGATTATAATGCACCTAGTCATATCATTTATGATTCTATTCCTATTTTTAACGATATTGTTGGTTTTCAAAAGTGTACTGCTGAAATGAATTCTGCTTCTTGTGTCTTGCGAGTTTTTGATGATACAATGGAACCTAAATTTATCGAGAATTCTTTAATATATATTCAATTTAATTGCCCTTTAATTAATAAAGATATCGGAATTTTCAGATATAATGGAAATATAATAATGCGTAAATTTATTATAAGAAGAAATGATTTAGTATTAAGAGCTGATAAAAATGGTATAGATGATATAATCTTGACTAAAAATTCCGAATTTGACATTATAGCAAAAGTATTAGGTCCAGTATTAGATAAATAGCTAATTAATTTTTAGAAGTTTTATACTCTATTTTTAATTATTTTAGTAATTATTTAATTTTCATCATTATTTTGATTTTACTATTTTGTTTAAATTTGCCTGCATTTTTTGACTTTTTACTATAAAATATTACATTTTTTACAATTATAATACATTTTGATTATTCGCTTGAAATAATTTAATAATATTGTATAATATTATTAAATTGTTATTTATAGGAGTATATTATGGAACTTATTAAAAATATATTTTTTAATACAGATAAATTGATTAGTGATTCTACAGTTAAGATTTCTTATACTGGTGAACTTTTTCAAAATAATGCAGAAAAAGTGTTTCTTCATTATGGCTTTGGAGCTAATTGGGAAGGATTGTCAGAAGTTGAAATGTCAAAAACAGAGTTAGGTTTTCAATCCGAAATAACTTTATCTGCTAATAGTGATTCTATCAACTTATGTTTTAGAGATGGATATAATAATTGGGATAATAATGATTCTAAAAATTATTCATTTGAAATTGAAGCTGCTCCTGTTTCTCTAGCTATTATAGATAGCAATGAATTAAGTTATCCTAGAAGATTAAGAAAAACATATTTATGGAGTAAAAAAATTAGACTTGCTGTTTATAAGATAATTAAATATTTTCCAAGAATCATTTCTGGAAATTATCATAAAAAAGAAACTAGCGAAGAATAATAATATATAGTCCTTAGTATCATTAATACTTTTTTCATACTAAAGCTTCTATTATGAAGCTTTAGTTTTTAATATTTTATATTGTTGAATAATTAGCTGAAAATATAATATAATATTTTATAAAATATCTTTTTTAATTATATTGCATTAAGTTTGAAAAAAATTTATTAATTTTTTAGAAAATTGTTGACAAATGCTAATTAATGTTGTAAAATAAAGAATGTGTCCAACATATTAGTTATTAGGACATTCCTTACTTGAAATTATGGGAATTATCTAAAATAATTATTATGAATAAACATGAGCCATTAGCTCAGTTGGTAGAGCACTTGACTTTTAATCAAGTTGTCCGGGGTTCGATTCCCCGATGACTCACCATTTCTATTTAGGATTTAAGCGATTATTACTTAAATCCTAATACTTTATAAGGCCCTGTGGTCAAGCGGTTAAGACATCGCCCTTTCACGGCGAAGTCATGGGTTCGATTCCCGTCGGGGTCACCATTATATGCCACTTTAGCTCAGTTGGTAGAGCAACTGATCTGTAATCAGTAGGTCACCCGTTCAAATCGAGTAAGTGGCTCCATAAAAAGAACCGATAACTTTAGTTTAGCTATTGTTATCGGTTTTTTATTTTTGTTCTTTTTTAGAGTTAGGTCTGCTAACAAAATTAATTATAAGGTCCTAATTATATATTCCACCCACCATTAACTTGTATCACTTGTCCTGTAACATACTCCGCATTTATTAAATATTCTACGCAATCTGCTATGTCTTTTGTTGTTCCTATCTTTTCTAATGGAATTTCTTTAATAATTTCATTTTTATCAGCTTCACTCAAATTTTTGTTCATATCTGTATCGATAATTCCAGGAGCTATGCTATTAACTCTTATATTTGATGGGCCTAGTTCTTTTGCTAATGATTTAGTCATTGCATCTAATCCTGCTTTGCTAACTGCATAAGCCATCTCACAAGATGCTCCAGTGATTCCCCATATAGATGATATATTAATTATTATACCATCTTTTTTGTTAATCATAAATTTAGATGCTTCTCTTGAAGTATAGAAAGCAGAATATAAATTAGTTTTCATTATCTTATCAAAATCATTTGTAGTAGTATCCGTTAATGGCTTTATTAAATCTATCCCAGCATTATTTACTAAAATATCAATACGCCCAAATTTTGATATTGCAAAATTAATTAATTTTTTTGCATCATTTTCATCTGATATATCTGCTTTAAAAATAGTTATATTAGAAGATTCTTCAGCAATCATTTTTGCATTCTCTTCTGAATGATTATAATTTAATACAACCTTATAGCCAATTTTTGCAAGTTTCTTTGAAATAGAAGCTCCTATTCCTCTTGATCCACCTGTTACAATAGCTACTTTATTAAAATAATATTTTTCTTTTTCTAAACTATCTATGCTTTCCATATTATTCTTCTTTCAATATCTTTGCTTTAATTTCTAATTTTCTAATTTTACTTATTATTTTTTTTACTTTTTATAATACAATTTTTTTATTATATTACATTGTTTTACTACTTTTTATAATACAATTTTTTTATTATATTACATTGTTT
>JBPOHA010000080.1:0-47409 GCA_052036095.1 Bacillota bacterium | reverse complement strand
TAGTTTTTAAAAGAAAAAGACTATGCATTATTAAGTAAACAAAAAATAAATAAAGTGTTGAAAGCAATACATTTGAGGATTAAAAATAAAAGATAAAAAAATTGCCTACATTTACTTGACACATACTATTGCCTAAATTTTACTTAAAATTAATAGACAATCATAGATTTTTGTGATAATATAATACTTGACAAAATAGTGGCGTAATTGTGAAAAAAAATTTTATATACAAAATAAAAAATATAGATATATAAGCTAGAAAAGGAAGAAGATTACATGTACTTAAAAAGACTTGAATTGCAAGGTTTTAAATCTTTTGCAGACAGAACAATTTTAGAGTTTAAACCAGGGATTACTGCTGTAATAGGACCTAATGGATCTGGAAAAAGTAATATTTCAGATGCAATAAGATGGGTTCTTGGCGAACAAAGTATAAAGTCTTTAAGAGGAGCAAAATCTGAGGATATAATTTTTGCTGGGACTGAAAATAGAAAATCTTTAGGATTTGCTGAAGTTTCTATCGTTTTTGACAATGAAGACTCAAGTTTACCTATAGAGTATACTGAAGTTACAGTTACTAGAAAGTTATATAGAACTGGCGAAACAGGATATTTTATTAATAAAGTACCTTGCAGATTAAAAGATATTTTAGAATTATTTATGGATACTGGAATAGGTAGAGATGGTTATTCTATAATTGGACAGGGAAAAATTGATGAGATTTTAAGCAATAAATCTGAAGATAGACGTCATATATTTGAAGAGGCAGCAGGGATAGTAAAGTATAGAGTAAGAAGAGAAGAATCAGAGAAAAAGTTAGAGCAAACCAAAGTAAATTTAATTAGAATTAATGACATTTTAACTGAAATTGAAGCAAATTTAGAGCCTTTAAAATTGCAAGCTGAAAAGGCTAAGAAGTTTTTAGATTTACGTGAAGAATTAAAAAATATTGAGGTTGGACTTTTCATATATAAGATTGATACATATAAAGTTAAATTAGAAGAATTACAAAAAGATAAAGAGATATTTGAAAATCAAAACTTAGAGGAAAATAATAAATTAGATGATATGCAAAAGTTAAAAGAAACTCTAAGAAGTGAGATAGATAATATTACAGAAGAAATTGAAAGATTACAAACTATTGGAACAGAAAGTAAGACTTCAATTGAAAAAATTAATTCTAGCATAAGTGTAAGTAAAGAAAGAATTTCAAACAATTTACAAAATAAAGATAGAATTGAAAATGAAATAACTGAATCAAAAAGTAATATAGAAGAATTACAGGATGAAAAGAAAACTAAAGAAAGTAAGAAGGAAAGCTTAAAAGAGAATAAGGAAAAGTTTCAAAAAGAGTTAGATGAAAAAGTTACTGAATTAGAAAAAGTTACTAAAAAGTTAAGCGCAAAGGCTTTAGAAATTGAAGCTAAAAAGAAAATAGTAGATGATTGCACTGAAGAAAAATATGAACTTCAAAACAATATAACAGCGAAAGATACAAACTATGAAAATGCTGAAAATAGAAAAAAACAAGAAGAAAAGGAACTTATTCAAATTATTTCTGAGTTAGATAAGAAAAGAGAAACAAAAAATGAAATAACAAAACATTTTTCATTGATAGAATCTGAAAGAAATAAAAGAAAAGAAGAATTGGAAAATGCTAAAAAAGAGTCAGCTAAGATTGAGCAAAAAACAAAAGATTTTGATGTAAAAATTGAATCTCTAAAAGATGAAAGAAGAATGAAAAATTCTAAGTATAATTTCTTAGTTGAAACTGAAAAAGAAAAAGAGGGTTATGCAAAAGCTGTTAAAGAAATTTTATTAGAGTGTGATAACAATTCTGAATTGAAAAAAGGATTAAGTGGTGTACTTGGTAATATAATTTCAACTGATGAAAAATATCAGACTGCAATAGAAATGGCACTTGGAGCAAGCATGCAAAATGTAGTAACAAATACAGAACAAGATGCAAAAAAAATGATAGAATATTTGAGAAAAAATAATATAGGAAGAGCATCTTTCTTACCAATTACATCAATAAAAGGCAGAAAATTAGAGAAAGAAATCAAGAAAGAAAATGGAGTTATAGGGATTGCTTCTGATTTAATAAAAACAGATAAAAAATATGAACAGATTGTACTTAATTTGTTGGGTAGAACAGTTATAGTAGAAGATATAGATGTTGCAATTAGACTTGCAAAAAATAATAATTATTCATTTAAAATAGTAACATTAGATGGGGATATTATTAATCCAGCAGGATCTATAACAGGTGGAGCTGTAACTAAAAAGACAATTAACTTATTAGGAAGAAGTGTTGAAATTAAACTTCTTGAAAAGCAGTTAAAAGATTTAGATAAAAAGATTTATGATAAAGAACAAGAAAAAGAAGAGTATCTAAAACAAAATGCTGAAACTATTGCTAAAATAGAAGAAATGACTGAAACTATGCAACAAGCAGAAATTACTTATGCTGCTGAAAATGAAAAAGTAAAAGCAATAGGAGAAGAAGTAAATAAACTTGAAAATACTAAAATAAAAGTAAAAGAAGAAATTGAAAATCTTGAAAAAGAAAAGCAATCTTCAGTATTGGACAAGCAAAAGATTCAAACTCAAATTACAGAAATTACAGAAAAAATTAATAATATAACTGCTGAAATTGAGGAGTTTGCAAAGCTAAATAAAGATGACCAAAAATATATAGACGATTTAAATTTAGATATAACGAATTTAAAAATTTCAGTATCATCATTTGACGAAAGTGGACTTTCTATTGACGAGATGGTTCAAAGAATTGATGAGGATATTGAAAATTTAAAAAACGGAATTAATATAAAAGAAGGACAAATTAAAAATATAATTACACAAAATCAAGAATTAAATAATACGATAAAAGAGCTTGAAGAGAACATTGAAAGAATAAAAAAAGATGTTGAAGGTAGTGGCAAAAAGCAAGAAGAGTTAAAATTATCTAGAACTGAAAAAAATAATAAATTAGATGTAATAGAAAAAGACATTGAAAGACAATTTGAAATAATTCAAAAAATGAAAGAACAACTATTAAAGATAGATGTTAAAAAGTCAGGGGTAGAGCAAGATATATCTGATACCGTAAATGATTTATGGAATGAATATGAGATAACTCCAAATAATGCAGAAAATTTCGAAAAGCCAACTAATATAAAAGAAACTGAAAAACAGGCACAGAAATTACATGATAAGATTAAAGAACTTGGAAGCATTAATGTTGACTCAATTGAAGAGTATAAAAAAACTAGTGAGAGATATGAGCAAATGAACGAGCAAAGACTTGATTTAGAGAGTACTATGACTAAATTAAGAGACATGATTGATGAGATGACAGAGAAGATGAAAAAGCAATTCGCAGAGCAATTTGAAAAAATTAACAAGAACTTTAATGAAGTGTTTGTTGAATTATTCGGTGGAGGAAAAGCGGAACTTATTCTTGAAGATGAAAGCAATTTGCTAGAATGTGGTATAGATATTAGAGTTCAACCTACAGGTAAGAAGCTACAAAATATGATGCTTTTATCAGGAGGGGAAAGAGCCTTAACTGCAATATCATTATTGTTTGCAATATTGAAAATAAACCCAGCACCATTCTGTATATTAGATGAAATTGAAGCAGCATTAGATGATGTAAATGTATACAGATATGCCGAATTTTTGAAGAAGTTTAGCAGGAAAACACAATTCTTAGTTATAACACATAGAAAAGGTTCTATGGAAGCAGCTAATACTGTATATGGTGTAACTATGGAAGAGAATGGTGTAAGTAAATTACTATCAATTAATCTTAAAGAGCAAAAGTAATTTTTAATAAAAAAAAATAATGAAAATAGAAATAAAATATAATATAATATAAAGATATTAAAACTAATATATTATAGAACAAAAACTAACAAGTAACAGATAAAAGTAATTTAGCATAATATATAACATTAGAAAGGAGCACAAATATATGCTAAGTTACATAATTAAAGGTGGAAATAGATTATCTGGAGAAGTGATAAATTCTGGTTCAAAAAATGCTTCATTACCAATATTAGCTACATCAATATTAAATCCAGAGCCAGTAACATTTTACAATGTTCCTGATATAGAAGATACAAGAATTACTTTAGAAATTTTAAAATTATTAGGTTGCACAGTCGATAAGAAAAGTGATAGAATAGAAATATCTAGTAAAAATATGAATAAAACTGAAATTCCAAAGGAATTAATGCATAAACTTCGCTCTACAGTAATACTGGCAGGTGCAATACTTGGAAGATTTAAAAAGGCAACTTTTTCATTTCCAGGTGGATGCAATATAGGTATGAGACCAATTGATTTACATTTGAAGGCATTTGAAAGTCTAGAAATAGAAACAATAGAAAAAGATGGTTATATACATTGTGATGCTAAAAATGGAATTAGAGGGAAAGGTATAAAACTTGAATTTCCAAGTGTAGGAGCAACTGAAAATATTATATTAGCATCAATATATGCAATAGGTACTACACATATAACTAATGCTGCAAAAGAACCTGAAATTATAGAACTTTCAAAATGCCTAAATTGCATGGGTGCGAAAATTTATGGAGCAGGGACTAGTAGAATAACTATAATTGGTGTAAAAAAATTGCATAAAGCTGAATGCAAAATTGCACCTGATAGAATTGAAGCAGGCACATTATTATGCGCAGCGGCGATTACAGGTGGAGATATAAAATTAAAAAATGCAAATCCAATAAGTATGATGAGCACATTATATAGTTTAAAAAAAATAGGATGCAAAATAATTATAAAAAATGATGAAATATTTTTAAAAGCTCCATGTAAAATTAAAAGTTTAGATTTAATAACAGAGCCATATCCAGGATTTCCAACAGATATGCAACCAATAATAGGAGCACTATTAACTAAAGCAAATGGAACATCAAATATTACTGAAAATATTTTTGAAAATCGTTTTAAATATTTGGAAGAATTAAAAAGAATGGGAGCAGATATTTCAATAAATGGAAAAACAGCAACAATAATAGGTGTGGATAAATTAACTGGTACAAAAGTAAACAGCAATGATTTAAGAGGGGGAGCAGCATTAGTCGTAGCTGGACTAATAGCAGATGGAACTACAGAGGTTGAAAATGCAGATTATATTTTAAGAGGCTATGAGAATTTTGATAAAAAATTGTCTAAACTCGGAGCTAATATTAAATTAAAAAAGGTGATATAAATGCAAAAAAATAAAGTTAATAATAACTTAAAAAATCATAAAAATGATTCATATAACTCTGATAAACATGATAGCATATTTAATTATGATGCTGAAATTGCTGATGAACCCAAAAGAAATAAATTAACTCAAAAAAGAAATATAGAAAAAACGAAAAGTAAAATTTTAAAAAATAAAAGAATGAAAAGAAAACAATTTGAAAAAGAAGAGAAAAAAAGAGCAATAGAAGAACAAAAGATGATTGAAAAGCAAAATAAAATTATTGTTGAACAGCAAAGAAAATATAATGATAGAATTAGAGAAGCAAAGAAAAAACAAGCTAATGTAAGACGTGAGTTAACTCCAGAAGAAATTAAAAGAATTAAAAAAAGAAATAAGAGATTTAAGACTTTTAGTTTAATTATATTAGTAATTGGAGCTGTAATTTTATTTTTACTTTCTCCAATATTTAACATAAAAAAGATAGAAGTGGAAAATAATTCAAAGGTCTCAGCACAAGAAATTATTAGTTTATCAAAACTTGAAACTGGAACAAATATGTTTAAGATAACTACAAGTACATTAAAATCTAATATAAAAGAAAATTCATATATAAATACAGTTTCAATTGCTAAAAGTTTGCCGTCAACAATAAAAATTAGAGTTACAGAAAGGACTGCAGAATATATGCTGGAACTAGGAAGTTCATATGCATATATAGATGAACAAGGTTACATATTGGAAATTTCAAAAAATTTAATAGATGGCAAAATGAAAATTTTAGGCTATGAAACATCTGTAGATAGTATAAATCCAGGAAATAGATTATGTAAAAATGATTTGGACAAGCTAAATGTAATTACAATTATCAAAAATGCAGCAAAGAATGTATCTATAGATAATTTAATAACTTCAATTAACATATCAGATGATTCAAACTATACATTATATTTGCAGTCTGAGAGCAAGACAATTTATTTAGGAGATAGAAATAACTTAGATACTAAAATGTTATATATACAAAAAATACTTGAAAAAGAAAAAGGAAACGAAGGAGAAATATTTGTAAATGTAGATTTAAAAAATAAGTATCCATATTTCAAACAGAAAGTATAATTAATATTTAATTGATTTTATAAAAATAATATTAAGCGAAAAAATCAAAAATATATATTAGTGCAAAAAAATATATAAAATCATAATATGCAAAAGAAAAATAAAATAATAAAATAAAGAAAGGAAAAATAAAGTGAAAAAGAAATCAATAATGGTCTCAATAGGAATAGTTTGCTTTGCACTAACATTAGCAATAACAATTCAAGTAAGAACTATGAAAAAAGAAACGTCAGAAGTTTCACAGACATTTGCTAGTGATGAACTAAAAGATAGCTTATTACAATGGAAAGAAAAATACGAGAAAGCAATAGCAAAGCAAGAAGAGTCAAGTAAAACACTCGAAAAAGTAAGAACTGTTGCAACTAGTAAGACATCTGAAACAGAAGAAAAAGCGGCAAATTTGAAAGTGAATAATATGTTACTAGGAACAACAAATGTAAAAGGAAACGGAATTACAATAACGGTGAAAGATAGTCAATCACCAGTTGCTACAGATGATATAAGTAAATATTTGATACACGATGCTGACTTGAGGGAATTAGTAAATGAACTTTCAAATGCAGGTGCAGAAGCAATAGAAATAAATGGAGAAAGAATAGTAAATTCGACATGCATTACTTGTGCAGGAAATGTTATTTCAATAAATGGAGCTAAGGTGAGCTCTCCATTTATAATAAAAGCAATTGGAAATCAAGAGCTTTTATATGGAGCTCTAACAAGACCAGGAGGGTATATACAATTACTAAAAGATCAAACAATATCAACTGATGTTAAAAAAACTAATAATTTGCAAATTCAAAAATATGATGGTACATTGACATCAAAATATATGAAAAATAGAGGTGAGTAATAATGAAAAAATTTAAAGGAAAATGGTCATTATCAATAATTACTGGGCTTGTAGCATTATTATTAGTAGCCTCAATATTCATACAATTTAAGACAGTTGATCAATCATCACAGTTAGATGTTGAAGGATTAAGAGATGAGGAATTGAAAACTCAGATTTCATCATACAAATCAAAATATGAGCAAGCAGTGGAACAAGATAGTGAGAATCAAAATAAGATTGTTGAATATTCTTCTACAGCGAGTGAAAACAAAGAATCAAGCAATATTCTTAATGACGAATATAATGAATCACAACAGCTTTTAGGCTTAACTAATGTTGAAGGTGAAGGTGTTACTATAACGCTAGAAGATACTGATGTAGCTACTTATACTTCAGAAGATTTAAGAAATTTAGTAAATGAATTAAAATATGCAGGTGCTGAGGCAATATCAATTAATGATAATAGAATAATTAACTTGACAGATATAGTTACTTTAAATGATAGCTTCATTGTTATGTATGGTGGAAATGCTAGAATTTCATCACCATACATTGTAAAAGCTATTGGAGACAGAAAGTATTTATCAAGCACATTAAATATAAGAACTAGTGGATTTGTAGATTTAATGAAGAGTAATGGATTAAATATTAAAGTTGAGGAATCTAATAACATTACTATTAATAAATATTCAAAGGGCAATATAACAGCAAATTATATGAAGGAGGATGAATAAAATGATGATGATAATAACAACAATAATAGGATGTGTATTAGGGGTTTTATTAGGTTTTATATTACCGACTGTTCCATATACAATGTCTAAATATTTAGCAATAGCAATTGTAGCAGCCTTAGACTCTGTATTTGGTGGAATAGCTTCAAATGTTAAAAAAAGTTTTGACGTTAAAGTATTTATTTCAGGTTTTTTCGTAAATGCAGTATTAGCAATACTTTTAACTTTCTTAGGTCAAAAATTAAATGTTGATATATACTTAGCTGCAATAGTAGTTTTTGTTGGAAGAATGTTTAACAATTTAGGGATAATTAGAAGATATTATTTAAACAAAATTACTATGAAAGAAAAGAATAATGGTTAGAAAAAATAATTTGGGAAACATAATATAAAAACATAAAATTACGATTAATTTGTGACATCAATAAAATTCGACATTGTGACAAAAATATTACAAAATTATTACAAAAAAATGTCGAATTCTATTGACTTTTTTTGTGAAATAATATATGCTAACAGAGAAAATAAATTAAATAGAACTAGGAGGAATTTGCTTTGGCTATAGGTGACGTAATTGTTGGTATCGACGTAGGTACATCTAAGATAAGCTTAGTTGTCGGTGAAGTCAATAATTTTAATCAGATTGAAGTAATATGTAACACCAGTAAAAAAAGCAATGGCATACAAAAAGGTAAAATTGTAGATGAAAATTTACTTTCAGAATCCATATTGGACGTTGTAAAAGATGCAGAAAAAGAAATGAATATGAAAATCAATTCAGCCTATATAACAATACCTGGAAAATATGTTACAATTGTACAAAATAGTGTTACTAAAGAAGCTAAAGATAAATATTCAGGAATATCTTCTAGAGATGTATCAAATGCATTAATGCAAGCTAAAGATATTGATATACCTGAAGGAAAGCAAATAATTGATATTGTAACAAATGAATTTATTTTAGAAGATGGAAAGATAATGGAAAATCCAATAGGTACATTTAGCCCAACGTTTACACTTAATTCACAAGTTATTTTAGCAGATAAAGATTACATAAAAACAGTTGCAAATATTTTTAAGAAAGTAGATATAGATGTAGATGGAATGGTCCCAATTACTTTAGCAGAGAAAAATCTTTTACTAGATGATACAGATCAAAAAGATTCAATAATGTTATTAGATATTGGTGCTCAAAATACTGACATAGGGGTATTTAATGGCGAAAAGTTTATGTATACTAATGCTATATCAGTAGGTGGAAATAATATTACTAATGACATTGCGGTTGTACTTAATATATCTCAAGAAGAAGCCGAAAAATTAAAAAGACAATATGGTTTAGCTTTAAAATCTTATATAGATAATGATACTGAGGTTGTATTAAATACAGCAAAAGATGGAAACAAAATTGTTAAAAGCTCAAAAATTGTCGAAATAATAGAAGCTAGAGTAGAGCAAATTTTTGAGTTGGTAAATAAAGATATTAGTAATCAAGGAATAAAACAAAACATTAATAATGTAATTTTGACAGGTCAAGGTATAACTAATATAAGTAAAAGCGACATAGTAGGTAAAATAACATTAAATATTCCAGTTAAGATGGCAACTGGAAAAATTGTAGGATTAATAAAACCTTCATATACTACAGCATATTCATTAGTAAGATATATAGCTTTAAAGCCATTTGCTAAAACAGTATCAAGCAGTATAGATACAGAAGCAAGCGATGGATTTTTCAAAAAGTTATTAGAAAAAGTAAAAGAATTCTTTTATTCGTAAAATATGACATCTTAGTGAGTTTAAGGAAAGTTAATTGATATAATAAAGTAGATATATTATTAATATTAAATGTTAGTAAAAATATAAAATAATATATAGAAAATTAAGCAAGTTATAAAGATATAAGAAAAATAAATAAAATAAAAATTTGTAGGAGGAAAGCTTTATGTTAATGGATAATAGTAATAACTATGATGAGAGTATGAATACAGATGATACAGCTGTAATCAAGGTAATTGGTGTAGGAGGTGCTGGAAACAACGCAGTAAATAGAATGGTTGATTCTGGAATCGAAGGAGTAGAGTTTATTTCAATTAATACAGATAAGCAAGCTCTAATGTTATCAAAAGCAGAAACTAAAATTCAAATTGGTGAAAAAATAACTAGAGGTTTAGGTGCAGGAGCAAATCCAGATATTGGAGCTCAAGCAGCAGAGGAAAGCAAATCAGACATTTCAGAAGCAATAAAAGGTGCAGATATGGTATTTGTAACATCTGGAATGGGTGGTGGTACTGGAACTGGTGCAGCACCTATAGTAGCTTCAATAGCAAAAGAAATGGGAATTTTAACAATAGCAGTTGTTACAAAGCCATTTACATTTGAAGGTAAAAAGAGATTAACACAAGCAGAGCGTGGAATAGAAAGTTTAAAAGGCAAAGTTGATGCATTAGTAGTAATACCAAATGACAAATTATTACAAATTATTGATAGAAAAACAACAATATTAGAAGCTTTCAAAATGGCAGATGATGTTTTAAGACAAGGTGTTCAAGGAATATCAGATTTAATTAAAGTACCAGGACTTGTAAACTTAGACTTTGCAGATGTTAAAGCTGTAATGCTTAATACAGGAATGGCACATATGGGAATAGGAAGAGCATCAGGAGAAAATAGAGCAGAAGATGCAGCAAAACAAGCAATTCAAAGTCCATTACTAGAGACATCTATTGAAGGTGCAAGAGGAGTTATTATTAGTGTAACAGGTGGAGAAAACTTAGGATTACATGAAGTTAACACAGCAGCTGAATTAGTACAAAGAAGTGTTGATCCAGAAGCAAATATTATTTTTGGTGCAGTTATAGATAAAAGTCTTGATGAAGATATAGTTATAACAGTAATTGCAACAGGATTTGATAAGGAACCTGGAACAAAAGAAACGACTATAGGAAAATCAGCTTGGGCAACAAGACAAAGTACACCAATACCAAATAATGATAAGCAAGATTTAGATTTACCTCCATTCTTATTAAAAAATAAAAACCTAAATAAATAAATTAAAAATAAAAAGAACTTATTCAACAAAGTTGAGTAAGTTTTTTTTATGCAATTTTTTATTATTGAACAAGATTAAATAAAAAATAAAGTTAATTTTTTATTTAAAATTATATATAAGCTAAAGCAAACTGATCAGGTTTAATATTAAATAACAATAAGATAAAATGTAAGATTTTGTAGAAAGATTTTTTAAAACTATTCCAAAAAATGACAGTATTTTTAAAGACAAGATATTAAAATAGCTTTATGACAATTTACTTAGATATAATTTTTATAGAAAACTTATTAATGAATTACATAATATTATTTGCCACGGGCTTTGTGCTAAAGTGCAAGATGAAGAATATTAGATTGATAATATCTAGCTTGATTGGAACTTTATATGTAGTGCTATCTTACCTAAGAATAGTTCCTATATATTCAAACTTTTTTATGAAGTTACTATTATCAGTGGTAATGATTTATATTGCATATAATCCGAAAAATGCAAAAAATATGTGCAAATTATTATTATTATTTTATCTTGCCTCTTTTGCAATTGGAGGGTGTGCATTTGCATTATTGTATTTTATATCTCCAAAGAATGTAACTTTTAAAGATGGAGTGTTGGTAGGAATGTATCCTATCAAAGTAACAATTTTAGCTGGTGCAATA
Source organism: Bacillota bacterium (assembly GCA_052036095.1). Taxonomy (GTDB): domain Bacteria; phylum Bacillota; class Clostridia; order TANB77; family CAG-508; genus CAG-793. The sequence goes on along the minus strand of JBPOHA010000080.1, from coordinate 35,801 downwards.
GGATTTATATTAATACAATTATCTTTTAGCATAAATAAGAGACAACTAAATAGGAAAGATTTAATATGCAATGCTGAAATAGTAATTGGAGATAATAATATAAAGTTAAAAGCATATATAGATTCTGGAAATACACTAATTGATCCATTAACAAATGCTCCAGTTGTTATAGTAGAGAAAAGTAAATTAGCGCAAAAAATTGATGTTGAAAGCATAGCTAAAATGGATATGAATAATAAATATAAGATAAGGCTAATTCCTTTTAAGTCAATAGGAAAACAAAATGGGATGTTATACCGGTTTAAAAGCAGATAATTTGCTTATTGACTATAATAATGAAATTATTGAAATAGGAGATGTAATAATTGGAATATATGAAAAGAAAATAGGGAGAAATTATTCTGCTTTAATTGGATTGGAGTTACTTGAGGGAGGAAAAGAAAATGAAGATATTAGAAATGTTAAGCACAGTATGCAAAAAATTAAATCAAAATATTAATAAAGATGAGTTAGAGTCTATATTTTATGTATGTGGAAATGAAAATTTGCCAGCACCATTGGAGGCTGAAGAAGAAGAAAAGGCAATTGATCAATTATCAAAAGGAAACAAGGAAGCAAGGCAAACACTTGTAGAGCATAATTTAAGGTTAGTAGTATACATAGCAAAAAAATTTGAAAATACAGGAGTAGGAATTGAAGACTTGGTTTCTATTGGAACTATAGGATTAATGAAAGCCATAAATACTTTTAACAACGGAAAGAATATAAAACTTGCAACGTATGCATCAAGATGCATTGAAAATGAAATATTAATGTATTTAAGAAGAACAAGCAGAATAAAAACAGAAATATCGATAGATGAACCTTTAAATCAAGATGGAGATGGAAATGAATTACTATTATCAGATATATTAGGTACTGACGAGGACATGGCTTCTAAGAGAATTGAAGATGAAGTAGATAAACGTTTATTAAAAGCATCAATAGAGAAACTAAATAAAAGAGAAAAAAATATTATGGAATTAAGGTTTGGTTTTATAACTGGAAATGAAAAAACTCAAAAAGAAGTTGCTGATATGTTGGGAATTTCACAAAGTTATATATCTAGACTTGAAAAAAAGATAATAAATAAAATGAAAAAAGAAATTTTAAGTAAGACAGGATAATATGATGGTTACAATATAAATAAATTAAAAACATGGTAAAAAATGTGTATGAAAGTATTGATAAAATAAAATCATAATGCTAAAATAAATATATAAATTAAAAATTGTGTATATTTTATTGATATAGATGTAGCATAGGAGGAAGAAATGAAAACAACAAAAGAACTAGAAGAAGAACTAAGAAAGTTAGAAGAACAGCAAGATATAGATAATGCTAAGTCGAACTTAGCTAATCCTTATGAAAATGAACAATATACAGATTTAAATCCTTATAATTCAAGACAATATGAGATTAATAATGAATACAAAGTTGGAAGTGAAAATAAAATTGCGTATGATCTTGAATCTAATCCTTATAATAACCAAGATAATTATTACGGTCCAATTGATAAGGATGTTAAAGAACCAGTTCAAGAGCCAATAGTACAAGAAGAGCCAGTAAATAATTATGAACAAGCTCCAGTTCAAGAGCAAGCAGCACAAGAAGGGCCAGTAAATAATTATGAGCAAGCTCCAGTTCAAGAGCCAATAGCTCAAGAAGAACAAGTAAATAATTATGAGCAAGCTCCAGTTCAAGAGCAAGCAGCTCAAGAAGAGCCAGTAAATAATTATGAGCAAGCTCCAGTTCAAGAGCAAGTAGCACAAGAAGAACAAGTAAATAATTATGATATTGGCAAAAAATATATTATGTGTATGCATTGTGGAACAATGAATGATGCTGAAAAATATAATTGTGATAATTGTGGATCAGAACTAAGAAAATTTTAATCTTATATATCAACTAATATTACATTTTCACCTATGCATTTAATTTTAGACCATGGAACAACAATGTCATTATCTGTTGAAAATATATTAAATTTAGAAGATGTGCCAGGGACAATAATAGAAGTAATATTTCCAGTTGTTAGATCAGCGCAAACGTCTTGAACAAAGCCAAGACGTTTACCATCTCTAACACTTATTACTTCTTTATGTCTAAAATCCATTCCTTTTTGTGCCATATTATCCTCCAAATATCTATTTTCTAAATTATATTACACATAAAACTTTTTTATGTGAGTAATTGCACTTTTTTCTAAACGAGATACTTGAGCTTGAGAAATGCCAACTTCTTCAGCGACTTCCATTTGAGTTTTACAATCAAAAAACCTCTTTTTTACAATCATTTTTTCTTTTTTTGTAAGTTTCTTTAAAGCTTCAGATATTGCAATATCTTCGGTCCATTTATCATCAGTATTTTTCTTATCACTAATTTGATCCATAACATATAAATTATCATTATCACTTCCGTATACAGTTTCTTGCAAAGATACTGGGTCTTGAATCGCGTCAAGACTAAGTGCAATTTCTTCTTTTTCAACTCCCAACTCATGAGCAATTTGAGAAATCGTTGGTTCAGTTTGAGTTTCTTTTAAAATTTTTTCACGTATCATTAATGATTTATAAGCTAAATCACGAATGGAGCGACTTACTCTTATAGGATTATTGTCACGCAAATACCTTCTAATCTCACCGATAATCATTGGCACTGCATAAGTGGAGAATTGCACATTTTGAGAAATATCAAAGTTATCAATGGCTTTTATTAAACCGATGCAACCAACTTGAAATAAGTCGTCAGCATTTTCAGAATGCGATTTAAATCTTTTTATAACACTTAAAACTAATTTTAAATTACAACTAATAAATTTTTGCCTTGCTTTTTCATCACCATTTTTTATTTTTATTAATAATTCATTTTTTTCTTTATTTGTTAGCACAGGCAATTTTGCGGTATTTACGCCACATATTTCAACCTTGTTAATCAAAGAAAACCTCCTAGATATAGTTTTTTTAAATATAACTTAAAGAATATTAAAGTAATATAAAGTTTATTAAAGTATATTTTTTACATTGAAATTTTTTATCTTTAAATTGTTATAGTAATTATTTCCAAAAAATAAAAAACTATACTTGATTGTGAGTTACTAATATGATAAGATTATAAAAAATAGTAATTGCAAGCTAATAAAGATAAAGTAAGGAATTTTATAATGGAGTTGACTGGAATAGTTGAAAGTATAATCTATAAAAATGAAGCAAATGGCTATACGATTGCCACTTTTTATATAGAAGAGGCCATAATAGATGGAGTAAATATGCAAAATGCTGGAACGACAATTGTTGGATATTTACCTTTTATTAATCAAGGAGATAATTTAAAAGTTACTGGAAAATTTGTGACACATCAAGATTATGGCGAACAATTTAAAGTAGACACATTTGAGAAAATAATGCCTCAGACATTGGAGGCTCTTGAGAAATATTTAGCTAATGGGGTTATAAAGGGAATCGGACCTGCTACGGCTAAAAAGATTGTTAAGAAATTTGGAGAAGACACAATAGAAATTTTGAAAATAGAGCCTGATAAACTTACACAGATTAAGGGAATTTCAAGCGAAAAAGCTAAGGAAATGTCCGAAAGCTTTATTGAAAATTGGGAGCTTTGGCAAATAGTAGGATTTTTAGAAAAGTTTGGAATCGGACCACAAAGTGCTCAAGCTATTTATAAAAAGATGGGAGCAAATACTATTGGCAAAATACAAGCAGATCCATATATATTAGAGGAAATAGGAATAAAAGTAGACTTTGCTCAAATTGATAAGATGGCTATGGAAATTGGCGTAGAAAGAAATAGCTTAAGAAGAGTTGAAAGTGGAATTATCCATGGCTTGAGACTTGCAACATATAATGGACATTCATGTGTTTTAAAAAATAATTTAATTACGTATGTTTCTGAATTACTTGGAGTCGCTGAAAATGACGTAACAGATGGAATAAAAGATTTAAAATCAAAAGATAAAATTGTTGAAGAAAAACGTAAAATTGATAATATTAATATACAAAAAAGAACAAGTGAAAATAATACTAATATTTGTGATAATGATAGTAATAAGTCCGAGAAAAAAGATAAAATTAATAATACTAAAACTGAAAATGATGTAATTCAAAATGAGATTAAAGCGGATATGAGTACTTTAGAGATATGGATATATCTTGCAGATTATTATAAGACTGAATTAAATATTGCAGAGAGGCTAGTAAGCCTAGAAGAAGCTACTAATATTAAAAAAATTGTAAATATAGATAGAGAAATAAAAAATGTATCTGATATTAAATTATCAGATAAACAAAAAGAAGCAATTGAATTAATAAATAATAATAATGTAACTATAATTACAGGAGGGCCTGGTACTGGAAAAACTACAATAATCAAAACAATTATAGATTTATATGATGCAAGAAGTAAGAAAACTGTGTTATGTGCTCCAACAGGAAGAGCGGCAAAACGTATGACGGAAGCTACAGGAAAAGAAGCCAAAACATTACATAGGTTATTGGAAATTGGAAAATTTTCTGATGAAAAGCCTAATCCTGATTTGGATGTTGCACCAATAGATGCTGATGTGCTAATAATTGATGAACTTTCGATGGTTGATATATTTTTAATGAATTATGTATTAAAGGGAATTTTCAAAGGAACAAAATTAATTTTAGTAGGAGATTCAGATCAACTACCATCAGTAGGGCCAGGTAGTGTTTTAAAAGATTTAATAGAATCTAATAAGATTCCATATATTGTGCTTAATAAAATTTTTAGACAAGCTGCTAAAAGCAAAATCGTTGTAAATGCTCATAAAGTAAATGAAGGAATAAACTTTGTAGGACAAATAGATGATAATGAAGATAGGCTAGATGATTTTGAATTTATTAGTGAAAACAATCCAAAAAAAGTAATAGAAAGAATATTGTCAATATATGATTTTGATACTCAAATAATAACCCCAACTAAAAAAGGAGATTTGGGAACTAAAAATCTTAATAAGTTAATACAAGAAAGATATAACCCATTTGAAGACTATAAAGAAGAAAAAAAGTTTGGAGATGTTATATTTAGAGAAGGCGACAAAGTTATGCAAACAAAGAACAATTATGATATAGAATGGATAAAAAATGGAGAATATAGTTCAGGAGTATTTAATGGAGAAATGGGAATTATAAATGAAATAGATGATAGAGAAGGTAAGATTACAGTTAAATTTGATGATGAAAAAGTTGCATCATATCAATATCAAGATATGGACCAATTAGAACACTGCTTTGCTATAACTGTTCATAAATCACAAGGCAGTGAATTTAGCAAAGTAATATATCCAATACTTCAAGCAGCTCCGATGCTTCTTACTAGAAATATTTTGTATACTGGAATGACAAGAGCAAAAGACAAATTAATTATAATAGGAAATGAAAGTACAATAGATTTTATGATTAATAATGTAAATACTAAAAAAAGAAATTCGGGATTAAAATATAAATTAGAAAAAATATAAAGATAAACTAAATTGATATTAATGAAGTGAAAAATTTATTATTTTAACATATATTGATAATGTTAAAAATTATTTAAATCAATTTTTAATGAATAAAAATAGCTTAAATGAATTTCAAAAGGATATAAAAAATGAATCAAGTTATTAATAATAGGGGCAGAAAGTGATTGTAATTAATGCAAACAACTTATTATAAATATAAAAATATATTAGAAAAACTACTTGAATTAATATATCCACCCAAGTGCGGAATATGTGGAAGAATAGGCTCATATTTATGCAAAGAATGTTTTATTAAATTAAAAAAAAAGGAAATAGAAAATAATCAATATGAAGATATTTATTTTATATATAAATATGAAAATCTTATAAGAGATTTAATTATAAAATATAAATTTAAAGATGCATCATACTTGTATAAAACTTTTTCAAATTTTATATTAAAAAATAAAAAAATCTGTAATTTTATAAAAAGTTATGATATAATAATTCCAGTTCCATTACATAGAAAAAGAAAGACAGAAAGAGGATACAATCAAGCGGAATTAATTATAAAAGATGTAGTAAAAATGATTAATATTGATATAGAAGTATCAAAAAAATATAGCATACCAGATAGTTGTATTGATAATACAACCATTAATGGTGTTGCTAAATTAAGTAATAAAATGATTGAAAGAGAAGAAATTTTTGATAATAAAAAAAGTAGCAATATTAAATTTGACAATACTATACTAAAAAAAATAACTAACATAAAACCTCAGAGCTTGAAAAAGGTTAAATCTAGAATAGAAGATGTAAAAGGTGCATACATAGTTGATAATCAAGATAAAATAAAAGACAAAAATATATTAATATTTGATGATATATATACGACAGGAAGTACTTGCAATGAATGTAAGAAGGTTTTATTAGAATCTGGTGCAAGAAAAGTAGCAATACTTGCATTAGCTAAGGACTATATAGATTAATTAGAATGTTATAACGATAATTAAAAATGATAGAAAAATATTCAGTTAAAAGAGAAAAGATTAAAAATAAAGCTAGAGTTTAAATAATTGATATTTGGAGGGAAAATGGACGAGCTTGTAGAAAGTATATTAGATTATATAAGGTCAGATTATACTGATTATGCAGTAATGATAAATGGTGAGTGGGGAAGCGGAAAAACCTATTTTTGGAATAACAAAATCAGGAATAAAATAGAATCAATGCAGGTAAATGGTAAAAAACTTACTACTATTTATATGTCTTTATATGGAATTTCTAATCTAGAAGAAATAAGTAAAAAAATATTTATTGAAACTACTCAATTAATGGACAAAAATTTGAAAAAATTTATGGATTCAAATGGTCAAACTTCAATTCCGGAATATGCAAAAACAGGCTTAGATATGGCTAATTTTTTTGGAGTCACTCAAAATGGAGATAAGATAGATTATGCAAATTTCTTTTCTACAGATGATAAAGTTCTTTGCTTCGATGACTTAGAGAGAGCTAATGTTGATGTTATTGATATTTTAGGATATATTAATAATTTCGTAGAACATGATCATATAAAAACAATAATTATTTGTAATGAAAAGGAACTTTCTACAAAATTAAAAAGTAGCAATATTGAAATGAAAACATTTATTGCAACTTATTTATTAGATAAAGAAAGCAAATTATTAACAACAGACAAGCCAATGGTAGAAAAAATTAAGGATACGATTGAAGATGTATTTGATAAGGCGAATGATTATGAAAGAATAAAAGAAAAGTTAATTGGTGAAACTTTTGAATATGAACCTGAATTCACATATATAATTAATGGTATTTTAATGAGATATGAGAAATATCCAGACTTAATTAGATTTTTGCGTTCTAATACGGGATTAATTATTTCAACATTTGAAAAAAGTGGAACTAGAAATTTGAGAATTTTAAAGCATGCTTTAGCTGATTTTAAAAAAATATTTGATATGGTTAGTAAGTCATATCCAAATACTAATAATAGAATATTGCAAACAATGTTAATATTTACAATTGCAATTTCATTTGAAATTAAAGCTGGAAAGATTATTAAAGATAAGTTTATAACGATTGAAAATAATGAAGAATACAAATCGATAGTTGTTTCTTCAAGAGTATTTATGGACAATAGACAATTTTATATTAAAGAATTTGATAATAATTATTATTATAATTTTAAAGCAGAATATAGGTTTTTTAAATTTATCGAAATCTTTATACGTACTAGAATTTTTGATATGAGAATATTTAAACAGGATATGGAAGATATAATAAATACAATAGATACAAGCAATTTGCCAGGCTATAAGAGGCTACTTACAGAAGAATATTGGAAAATATCTGATGATGAATTTCCAAAGGTAATTGATGATGTACTAGATACAGTAAAAAATGGAAAAATACAAATAATAGATATTGTAAAAATATATGCATATTTTATGTACTTTATTGATAAAGACTTAATAAAATATGACCAAGATACATTAAAAAGTATATTTATAAACGGGTTAAATATTGCATCATTAACTTCTACTTATTGTGAAAATCCAGAAGAGGAACTAAGTAGTATTTACATTGAAGGAAATAATTATGATATGAAAGAAATCTTAGAACGATTTAACTCATTAAACAGTCAATTAAAAGATAAAAAATACAAAGAATTAGCAGAAGAAATATTCAAGAACATTCCAATGAAAATGGAAACTTTTTATGATAGATTTGATAAAGAATGTATGAATATATCTATATTTAACTATAGTGACCCATATCAAATATTTCAGCGAATATCTTGTGCAAGCAATGAAGATATAGTAATAATAAAAGAAAAGTTAGTTACGAGAGCAAACAATAACAAAGAGATAGTAATTCCAGAAATACAAAATATGTATAAGCTAAAACAAATAATTGATGACTATATTTCAGACAAGCAAACTACAATAAAAACTGTTGTGTTAGAAGATTTTTCTAAGACTATTGATTTAGTTATTAAGAGTACAAAAGAAGTGGAAGAATTATAAATATATTAATAAAAATGTGAAAGAGAAAAATATGTTTTTAGCTTATTTTTAATTAAATATGTAACTATTTAGATGTATCCCTCATATAATATAAAGAAAATATTATAGGAGGTAATCATGGATTACGATAATTTGTACAATAATCAAGCCGATAGCAGATATGTAAATAGTTACATAGGTTATCCTAGCCAAGGACAAAATCAGTGGAGCTTTCAAACTTCTACTCCAGTAAATGCAAACCAAAATAATTTAGAGAATATTCAAAGGGCATCTCAAGTAGTGACTCCATTACAGGGCCAAATGCAAAATAATCAAGGACAGATTGGAAATAATCAAGGTATAGGAAATTATCAAAATATGAATGTACCAAGGATTAATCAAAGTATTGGTTTATCAAATCAAGGAAATCAATATGTAAATGATGAACTTATATCATTAAATGAGGCAATAAGTTTAATAAAACAATCAGTTGGCGATGAAAAAGAAGACGAAAATTTTTATGATACTTTGATAAAATCAGCACCAACGTCTAAAGCGAAAGAAGTAATTACAAGTATTCGAAATGATGAAAGAAAACATAATGCCATTTTGAGAAATGTGTATTTTAGATTAACTGGAAATATACTTCAGAGTGATACTAGTGCAATGACTTCCGATGTGAATATAGGTCAATCGCAATTTTTAAATCAAAATGTTACGACAAGTAATATTATGCAATCGAATCAAAATGGTTCTGCAAGCACGCAGTCAAGTCAAAATAATTCATCAATGTCCCAGTTAAATCAAAATAGTTCGTCAATAAATAATAATGCAACATATAAAAACAATCTTGTTAAGGCTTTATTTGGAGAAACTGATGCAGTTATTAAATATAGAAGAATAATGGGAGCAATGCCAGATAATTCAACGTATACATTAATAATGTCGATTATGACAGATGAACTACGACATGCAGATAAATATAATTATTTGATTCATGAATCTAAATAATTATTTATTAGAAGTTAAAAGAAGTAATAAAATAATAGAATAATAGAATATATAAAGAAAAGATGGTTATCATAATGATAATTGTCTTTTTTAGTGAGGTAAATTATGAAAAAAATTAAAATAAGATTACAAAAGGTAATAAAAAAAGTGATGCTAATCATTATACTATTGGTTAGCTTCTTAAGTTATATTCTAAGTTTAAATAAAAGCGAAGCGATGTATTCAGAATTAGTAAGCAACAACAATATAGCAAAAGTTAATCCAATAGGTACAATAATAGGATTAAAAATGTATACAAATGGAGTATTAGTAGTAGGCATGTCAGAAGTGGGCGGAATTGATGGCAAAACATATATGCCATATAAAGATTCAAAAATTAAAGAAGGGGATATGATAAAGTCAATAGATGGGATTAATGTAAATACAGCCAAGGAAGTTTCAGATATAATAAATAACTCTAAAGGTAATAGTTTATCAATAAAATATAATAGAGGAGATGAAGAAGATTATACAACTATTAAGCCTATAGAAATTATAAAGGACAAGTATATGATAGGATTGTGGATAAGAGATGCAGCAGCAGGTTTAGGAACACTTACTTACTATGAACAAGCTACTAATAGCTTTGCTGCTCTTGGACATGGTATTAATGATGTTGATACAGATACTCTATTAAATATTTCAAATGGTGAATTGGTAACCGCTAAAATAATTTCAATAATTAAAGGGCAAAGAGGAAAAGCAGGAGAAATAAGAGGGACGATAAATAATAATCAAGAGATTGGAATAATAGAAAATAATACTAATATTGGAGTATATGGAAAGGCAATAGATATTAATTATATTAACTCTGTTAAAAAAGAAGAAGTTAAAGTTGCAAGTATAAAAGAAATTAAAGAAGGAAAAGCAAAAATATATTGTCAATTAGATAACGATGGAACAAAAGAATATGAAATTGAAATAAAAAAAATATATAGAAATAATTTAACGGATAATAAAAGCATGCTAATAAAAATTACAGATCAAAAATTATTAGATAAAACAGGTGGGATAATTCCAGGAATGAGTGGAACACCAATAATTCAAGATGGAAAGTTTATTGGAGCGATAACGAATGTACTACTTAATGACCCCACACAAGGGTATGCAATTTTTGCGGAAACAATGCGAAAATACTAAAATAATATGAATAGGAATATTTATTTATGATAGTTCCAATTTTTCGTAGAATATTATTAAAAATTATAAAAATATATTAATTTCTATAAAAGGTGTAGTGAATGATTTCTTAGCAATAACATAGAAAAAACTACATATTTTGAAAAGTGTAGTTGAAATTTTCATACAATAATGGTATACTTAAAAAAATATAGATTATATATAAGGATAGATAATCTAAAAAGATTGAGGAGGAATATTATGGGATTAAAAGATAAAGCACAAGAATTAGTTATAAAACAAGTTGTAGCTAAAGTAAAAGAAGATCCAATAAAAAATTTACCTAAGTTATTAGAGATGGCTAGAAAAGTTGATAAAGAAGGAAAATGGGAATCTAAATACAAATTTTTAGATACAGTTGTAAGTGACCCAGATAATAACTGGAATAAATATATAAGAGATATGCTAAATGATCTTGATGAAGAGGTAATTGACAAATTTCTTTGCAATTTTGTAGTAAACTCAACATTAAAGGGACTTTCAAAATGCGAAGAAGTATATAATAAAACAGGATTGCGTTCTCCATGGGCAATTGTTATGGATCCAACAACAGCTTGCAATATGCACTGTATAGGATGCTGGGCAGCAGAGTATGGAAAGAGTGTAAATTTAGGTTATGACACAATGGACAAAATTGTTACACAATCTAAAGAGCTAGGAACATATTGGTATTTGCTAACTGGTGGTGAGCCATTAGTAAAAAAAGATGAAGTTTTAAAATTATGCAAAAAACATAATGATTGTATATTTGTAGCATTTACAAATTCTACTTTAATTGATGAAGAATTTGCAAAACAAGCAAGAGAAGTTGGTAACTTAGCATTTTCTATTAGTGTAGAAGGAACTGAAGAATCAACAGATGCAAGACGTGGAAAAGGAACATATCAAAAAGTAATGAAAGCAATGGACTTACTTAAGAAAGAAAAGTTATTATTTGGTTTTTCTACTTGTGTAACATCACAAAATGCTGAATTTGTACTTTCAGAAGCATATTATGATAAAATGATTGCTAAAGGATGCAAATTTGGATGGTTCTTTAATTATATGCCAGTTGGAACTGATGCAGATGTTAAACTATTAACTACTCCTGAACAAAGAAAAATGATGTATGAAAAAATACCAGCATATAGAAGAACAAAACCATTATTTACAATAGATTTTTGGAATGATGGAAGATTTGTAGGAGGATGTATAGCAGGTGGAAAATATTACATGCACATCAACTCTAATGGAGATGTTGAACCATGTGTATTTATTCATTATTCAAATGCAAATATCAAAGATAAAGATATGACAATGGCAAAAGCAATACAACAACCAATATTCAAAGAGTATCAACATAATCAAGCATTTAATAAAAATCATTTAAGACCATGTCCTTTACTAGACAATTATGGAAGACTAGCAGATGTAGTAAAGAAGAGTGGAGCACATTCAACAGATATGCTACATCCAGAAGATGTTGATGATTTATGTGCAAAATGTGAAGAGATAGCAAAAAATTGGGGTAAAGTTGCAGATGAATTATGGGCAGAAGATTTTACAAATCCAGATAATGCAGCAAAATCAGAAGAATTAAAAAAGAAAGCAGAAGAAGGATATAAAAAAATTAATTAAATTGTGCCATAGATTTGTTATAAGAAATGTATGATGTAAAAAAAGTTATTATTATAATAGGAACAATACTGGATATAAAAAGTCCAATATTGTTCTTTATTTTTATATAATATAAAAAGGAAATGGCATTGAAAAAATGTATTTTAAGTATAGCAATTAATTATAAAGAGCAATTATTTAAATTAAAAAAGTAAAAAATGTTGATATATATTTAAGTTTTGTGTATAATTATAAAAAGAAAAGGAGTTTTACATGCAGGGACGCCAAAGAGGAATTAGTATTATAAATTGTATATTGGTAATTATATTAATAGTATTTATTATTTTTATATCAATAATAGTATACAATGGTAATGATACAAATATAAGTGAAGTAACAGATATTAATCTATTAGATGAAAGCAAATCAGAGAATGTAGAAAATAGATATTATTATAATCAAGTAGATGACGGTGTAAAATTAATGTATAATACAATTTTAAAAAATATTGACTATTTAAAAGACGGAAATACCAACATTGATTTTCCAAGAAATGATGATATTACGGATAGTAAGTTTCAAACATCATGGGATGCAATAAAATTAGATAGACCGGAAATATTTTATATAGATACATCAAATCTTTCGTTAGTAACTAAGAAAACGATATATTTTGGAAATGCAAAATATTCATATTCTTTACAGCCAAAAGAAAATTCTACTTATTTTATAAAAACATTTTCAAATCAACTTGATGTAGAAAATGCTATAACAAAATTAGACTCAATAATGTCGATAATAAAATCAAATGCAATTGGTACTAGATATGATAAAGTTAAGTATATACATGACTATTTAATAGATAATGTAGAATATGATGAAAGTAATGATATTGATAATAGCACTATTTATGGAGCATTAATAGAAAATAAAGCTGTTTGCGAAGGCTATGCTATGGCATTTAAATATTTACTAGACAATATTGATATACCTTGTGTATCAATATATGGTTATGGCAAAGATGAAAATAATAAATATGAATCTCATGCATGGAACTATGTTAAAATGGAAGATAATAATTGGTATGCAGTAGATACTACTTGGGATGATCCAATTTTAATTGGAAATGGAAATATACCAAATGATGTCAAATATAAATATTTTTTGAAAGGGTCAAATGAATTCTTCAATGGACACAAAGAGGATGGGGATGTATCAGGAACTGGGCAAGAGTTTAGTTATCCAACGATTTCTAAAAATAATTATATAAAATAAAAATAACTGAAAAATACATATTTTATTCTTAAGTTTTTTTTAAGGATTCTGTATTATTATAAGTCTAGTAAATCTAATATAAGATTTATGATAACTAAAATAATACAGAATTTTTATATGTTTGTTGCTTTATAAAATATCAAAATCTATAATATAAAAATTAATGGAATTAAAAGAAGAGGTATATATGAATAATAAGAAAACAATTTTTAAAGTAATTATTGATGTGATTATGATCGTAATGCTAATCTTGTTAATGTCTATGGAATCTACAGGAGAGTTTTATCATGAGATAATAGGCATTGCAATTGGAATTATTGCTATCATTCACGTAATATTAAATTTTAGCTTTATGAAAAAGATTTTACCTAGATTATTTAAAAAAGAAATTCCAATTAAAACAAAAATATTGGCAATAATTGATTTATTAATTATTATAATGATGCTTTCTGATGTAGTAATGGGAATTGCTATATCAAAGAGTATCCTTACAAATATAACTTTTGGAAATACTAGGGTAATAACAAGTTTGCATAAATTTATATCAGCGTGGCTATTTATTTTAGTATCTATACACTTAGGATTTCATTGGAACACTATAGTTCTTGGATTTAAAAAATTATTTAAAATTACCAAAGAAAATATTGTAATAAAAGTTATTTGCAAAGTAATTTATGCAATTATAGGCATATTGGGAATAATAGGACTTATGAAACAAAGCATTAATCAAAATTTTATTTTAAAAATAAATAATTCAAACAATACGCAACCATTAACAACAAATAAAGATAATCAAAGTCCGACTGCTGTTACATCAAGTTCAAGTGGTTCTAACGGAGATACATCTGCAAATGCTAATAGTCAAAATGTTTCTAACGATAAAGATAATTCATCAAATGGCAAAAATACTATACAGTCAACTTCAGATCAAACAACAGTTGTAACATTATCACAAGTTACGAGTGTAGATGATTATTTAGGAAATTTACATTGTACAGGTTGTGGAAAACATTGCATATTAACAAATCCACAATGCTCAGTAGGTGCATCACAGCAACAACAAGCAGTAACTGAATATAATACCACTTATAATACTAATGAAACGTATTCTACTCAGAGTTCTAATAAAACATTAAATAACAATAGTTTGAAAGGAAAAATGCAAAATAGTGGTAAAACAATGACAACAAGAGATCAGAATAGTAATAGTACAACTAGAGAAAGCAATAGCCAAATGTCACAGAAAGAAAATTATAATAATATAAAAGGAAATAAAGAAGCAAACGGTGGAACTGATAATGCTTCAATAATTGATTATATCTCGATTATGGGATTTGAAGTTGGAGGGACTTATTATCTGCTAAAAATTGCTGAAAAAACAAAAAATAAGTAATCTAACTTATAAAAAAGAAGCAATAGAGAAGCAATAAAAAAGTAAAGTGATAAAAAAGTAAAAAATATACCTAATGTTGCATAACATTAGGTATATTTATTTTTATATATTAAATTTCTTTTTTTACTAATTTATGACCGATATTAGTAATCGTACCAGCACCTTGAGTTATAATAATATCATCTTCTTTAACATTTCTATTTAAAAATTCTATAATATCATCAAAATCAGATATATAGTAAGCTTTTCTTCCTAAATCTTCAATCTTACGAACGATATCTTTAGAAGAAACTCCTAAAGTATCAGTTTCACGTGAAGCATATATATCAGTAACTATTATATTATCAAAATTTGTTAAACATTTCGCAAAATCATCTAATAAGTTTTTAGTTCTACTATAGGTATGGGGTTGAAAAACAACCCAAGAATGGTTATATTGTTTTTTCTTCATCGCGTCAGCGACTGCTTTTATTTCAGTAGGATGGTGCCCATAATCGTCGTATACTTTAGCTCCGTTAACTGTTCCTAAAAATTCAAATCTTCTCTTTGCACCTGTATATTTTAATAAAGCATTTTTTATATCGACTTTATCAATTCCAAATTCATTGCAAAGTGCAATACAAGAAAGTGCATTTAATATATTATGTCTTCCAGGTATAGAAAGTTTCATTGTTTTATAAAATACATTGTTAAAATAAACATCGAAAGATGGAAAACCATTTTTGTCATAAGAAATATTCCTTGCTATAAAGTTAGCATTAGGATTTTCAAGACCAAATGTTAAACTCTTAGCCTTGGTATTTTGAGAAATATGAGCACAATTTATATCATCAGCATTGTAAACTAATATACCATCATCAGGTAATAACTTGACAAATTTAACAAAAGCATTTTTTACATTATCAATATTTTTATAATAATCTAAATGGTCATTATCAATATTTAAAATAATTTCAGCTTTAGGGAAAAACTTTAAAAAACTTTCCACATACTCACAAGATTCAATAATAAAGTAGTCACTATTTCCAACTCTATAATTACCATCAATTGCATCTAAAACGGCACCAACTTGAACTGAAGGATCTTTCTTAGATTCCAAAAAGCACATAGCAACCATGGAAGTAGTAGTTGACTTTCCATGAGTACCAGAAACACAAATAGTATTTCTAAATGCCTTAGTAATTTTACCTAGAAAATCACCTCTTTCTATAGTTGGTATTCCAAGTTCCACAGCCCTTTTCAATTCTGGGTCTGACTGTTTTACTGCAGCAGAATAAACCACTAAGTCAGAGTTTTCAATCGCTTGCGTATTATGTCCAATTGTAACTGATATTCCAGTTGCAATTAGCTTATCTATAATTTCAGAAGAATTAGTATCAGAACCTGTAACGGCAAATCCCCAATGTTGCAAAAGCTCTGCAATTCCGCTCATGCTTGTTCCACCAATTCCTATCATATGTATATGTTTGTATTGATTTAATTCTTGTAAATTTAACAAATGAGTCATCTCCTTTATAAATTATATGCGAGTATATTATAATACAGTACAGCTAAAAAAACAAGAATATATTTACATAAAAAATGATTAAATTTTAATTGTGAATTGTAAAAGTAAATGCAAGTTATTAAATAAGATATTACATTTAGTCTTTAATGTTGCATTTACCTTTAGATTCTTGCATTTATTTTTACAATTCACTTTAAGTTTTAATTTCAAAATAAAAAAGTGCTTTTTGCAAAATTTGTAAAAAATAAGAAGGAAAAAGTAAATTTATAGCGAATAAATAAATAGTACATATAATGTACAATAGAAAAAACTTTGGAAGGAGAACACAAAAATGGAAATCACAGATGTAAGACTAAGAAAAGTAAATTCAGAGAACAGATTAAAGGCTGTTGCTTCTGTAACATTCGATAATGAATTCGTAGTACATGAAATTAAGGTTATCGAAAATCCTGAAGGAGTATTGTTTATTGCTATGCCTAGCAAAAAGATTAAAAGTACAGGAGAGCATAAAGATATAGCTCATCCAATAAATCCTGCTACTAGAGAAAAAATCCAAAAAGCTATATTAGAAGTATACAATAATACCCCTGAGCCTGAAGCTAAGGTTGAAACTGAAGCTGAAGATTCAGAAGAAAATAAATAATTATTAATGTAAATTAATGAGAAAACAAGAGGAATTTAACCTCTTGTTTTTTTATTATAAAGTTATTTTAGAGCGAAATTTATTATAAAAGATAAATGTTAATTATATTAGTTATAAAAATTTTTTTATTGATTTAGTCTTATTTATTTAAGCATAAAAAACTAAATAAATTCTTACGGAAATTTAAAATATATTGTAAATTATTATATTTTTATCTTGCAATATAGATTTCATTGTGGTATAAGATAAATAGGAGAATATTATGAAAAATATTAAGAACTACAATTTAGAAGAACTTAAGGAAGAAATTAAAACTCTAGGAGAGAAGCCATTTAGGGCTGAACAAATTTTTAAGTGGTTATATATAGATGAGATAAAAAGTTTTGATGAAATGACAAATTTATCTCTAGAATTTCGCGAAAAATTAAAACAAAATTATGATATTTGCAACTTTGAAATTGTAAAAAAGCTTGAATCCGTAGATGGTACAAAGAAATATCTATTTGGGCTTTCTGATGGAAATGCAATAGAAACTGTACTTATGCAATATCATTTTGGAAAAACAGTATGTGTTTCTTCTCAAATAGGTTGTAAAATGGGATGCAAATTTTGTGCTTCAACTGGAATACCTTTTATAAGAAATTTAACATCAGGAGAAATTGTAGAACAGATAATAGCAATAGAACAAGATAATAAAGAAAAAATATCAAATGTAGTATTTATGGGAATTGGCGAACCTATGGACAACTATGTTAATGTAATGAATAGCATAAAAATATTAAATAATCAAAAAGGATTAGATATAGGAGCAAGGCATATAAGCATTTCAACTAGTGGAGTTGTTCCAAAAATATATGAATTTGCTGATGCTGATATGCAGTGTACGTTGTCAATATCATTACATAGTGCAAATAATATTGTACGTTCAAGTATGATGCCTGTAAATGATGCGTATAATATAGAAGAATTGATGAAAGCATGCAAATATTATATTGAAAAAACTAATAAAAGAATTTCATTTGAGTATGCTTTATCAAAAGATAATAATGATAATTTAAAAGATGCACAAGAATTAGCTAATTTATTGCATAGTAAATTAGGACATACAAACCTTTGCCATGTGAATTTAATACCAATAAATAAGATTGATAATGGAAAATATATACAATCCTCAATAGAAAATATTATGAAGTTTAGAGATTTCTTAAATAGCAGAGGAATAACAGCAACGATAAGAAGAGAACTTGGCTCAGATATTAATGCTGCATGTGGGCAGCTAAGACGAAAGAACCTAAATCAGTAGATATTAAAAGTTATATTTTATTTAAAAACAAAGTATATACTAATTAAAAAATAAGTATATAAAATTGTAAAATTTAATTTTTATAAAAAATTTAAAAGTAAATATTAAACAATAAAAAATAGTAAAAATAGCAAAAATAGCAAAATAGTAAAAATAGTAAAAATAACAAAATAGTAAAAATAAAATGAAATTAAAGGGAGGCTGATATAATGAAAGTTTTTGCAACTTCAGATGTAGGGAAGGCAAGAGAAATAAATGAAGATTATTTTTCTATAAGTTATAATGATGATGAAATACAACTATTCATATTAGCCGATGGAATGGGAGGATACAATGGTGGAGAAGTAGCTAGCAAGTTAGCAGTTACTACAGCTAAAAATTATATCGTTACCAATTATGAAAAGACGGAAAAAGATAAGGATTCACTTTTAGAATTAGTTAAAAGTAGTAGTCAATATGCAAATATGGTTGTATATGAAAAAGCACAGCAAAATACTGAAATAAGTAATATGGGAACAACATTGGACATATGTTTAATATATGATAGTAAAGCATTTATATCACATGTTGGTGATAGTAGAATATACAGGATTAGAAAAGATACAATAAAGAAAATTACTAAAGATCATAGTTATGTACAACAATTAATAGATGAAGGTAAGATAACAAATGAAGAGAGTATAAATCATCCAGATAAGAATATGCTTATGAAAGCACTTGGAGTTTCAACATTTGTAGAACCTGATACATTGATAAAAGGTTTTGTAAAAGATGATATAGTTTTAATGTGTTCAGATGGATTGACAAATATGGTGTCAGAAAATGAAATTTATAAGATAATAAAAGAGAACCCAGCAGATGCAACGAAAATGTTAGTACAAAGAGCAAATGATTTAGGCGGAGCTGATAATATAACCGCAATAATCATAAGATAAGGAGTAAAGCTATGAATTTAATAGGTAAAATAATAGGAAACCGATATGAAATTCTACAAGAAGCTGGAAACGGTGGAATGGCAAATGTATACAAAGCAAAAGATCATGTATTAAATAGAAATGTGGCTATTAAAGTTTTAAAAGATGAATATACAACAGACGCTGATTTTATAAAGAGATTTAATACTGAAGCTCAATCAGCAGCAAGCCTTTCACATCCCAATATTGTTTCAATATATGATGTAGGACATGAAGAAGAAAATAATCTATATTATATTGTAATGGAATTGATTAAAGGGAAAACGTTAAAAGAGATAATAAATAAAGATGGTGCCATTTCATGGAAATGGGCTGTAAATATAGCAATGCAAATAGCCTCAGCCTTGGAATTAGCACATAAGAGCGGAATTATTCATAGAGATATAAAACCACATAATATAATTATTACAGAAGATGGAGTTGCAAAAGTTACTGATTTTGGTATAGCAAAAGCTGTATCAAATTCAACAATGACAGCTTTTGGAACAACAATTGGATCAGTACATTATTTTTCACCAGAGCAGGCAAGAGGAAGTGTAACAGATGCAAAATCTGATTTATATTCTTTAGGTGTTGTAATGTATGAGATGATAACTGGCAAAGTACCATTTGATGCTGATACTCCTGTATCTGTAGCTTTAAAGCACATGCAAGAAGATCCAATTCCACCAATAGAAGTTAACAATGAGATACCACAAGCTGTAAATGATATTGTATTAAAAGCTATGCAAAAAGAACCTATAAATAGATATCAATCTGCAACAGAAATGCTAGTTGATTTAGGAAAAGCATTAAAAGATCCAGATGGTGATTTTGTTATAATTGAAAATAAAGATGGCGGTTATACAAGAGTAATGCAGGCGGTAACAGACGATCAATTAAAGAATAATAAAAAGCCAACAGCAAAAGGAATAAAAGGATATTTGCAAAAACATCCAAAAGCTAAAGTACCATTATTTATATTAGCATTAATAATATTATTTATTTTAGTATTTGCGATAACAAAGATAGTATTAGATGGTGGTTTTAAAACAAAAATTGATGTGCCAAATGTAGTAGGAAAAACACAAACAGAAGCACAAACTACAATAACAAATTTAAAATTGCAAGCTGATTTATCAGAAGCTGCAAGTAGTACAGTAGCAGAAGGAACTGTTATATCACAAAACCCAGCTCCAAACACTGAAAAGTTAAATGAAGGTGATACTATAAAAGTAGTAGTAAGCAAAGGACCTGAAACAACAGCACTTCCAAAATTAACAGGAATGAAAATAGAAGATGCCAAAACAAAGGCAACTGAGATTGGAATTACTTTAAAAGAAGAAAATGAAAATAGTGATACAGTAGAAGAAGGCTATATAATAAAGCAAGATACATCAGAAGGAACTATGGTTAAATCAGGTGATACGGTTACAGTTCATGTAAGTAGTGGAGTTGCTAAAACGAAAGTTCCAACTGTTGTTGGAATGGATGAAGGTACAGCAAAAGCCACACTTACGAATGCAAACTTAAAAGCTAATATAACATATACAAGTGATGAAACGAAAGATACAGGCAAAGTATTAACGCAAAGTATAGAACAAGGTAAAGAGGTAGCAGAGGGTACAACAGTTGATTTAACAGTAAATAAGATAGAAAAGAAAACTCAAAAAATTACTTTGAAATTGACTATACCAACGACTAAAGCAACAACTACGATTGAAAATAATGAAACTAGTAACAATATAGAGGAAGAAAAAACAGCAGTAATAGGAATAAAAACGGATGATGGACAGCAATTAGCTAAAAATGTTACGGTAACTCCAGGAATTGAAAAAATAATAAATGTAGAAATTACTGGTACTGGTGACAAAAAGATAATTGTATATTATATGGATTCTGAAACTAGAATTTATACAAGATCAGTTTCAAATATAGAAAATTATAATGGTGGAAATGTAATTATAAATGCATCAAGTCACGATTAAAAGGTGATTAGAATACCAAATAAACTTATATAAAAAATAAAATATAGAGGCGGATACATTATTATAATGCTTCCGCTTAATATTTATATAATTGTAAATTTATATTTTATAAAATTTAAAGAATAATGGAAGCGAACAAAAGGATAATAGAAGCAAACAAAAAAATAATTGAAGCAAATAAAAGAATAATTGAAGCAAATAAAAGAATAATTGAAGCAGATAAAAGAATAATTGAAGCAAATAAAAAAATAATTGAAATAAATAAAAGTATATAAATTTTAATAATATATGAAAGGAATGAAAAAATGGAAATATCAACATCACTATTAAGTGTAAAAGAGGAAAATTCACTAGAAACATTTTATAAAATAGAGGCATCACATACAGATTATTTTCATATAGATGTAATGGATGGTGAATTTGTAAAAAATAATACAATAGAATTAATGCAGAATTATATAGATAATTTAAAAGGTATAACAAACACACCAATAGAAGTTCATCTAATGGTAAAAGATATAAAAAAATATGTTGACATATTTTCAGCGAGTATGCCAAGAACAATATCATTTCATATAGAGGTTTCAAAAGAAAATTTACTTAATAATACAAAAGGCTTAAAAGAAAATAAAACAAATACAGAATGTTTAGAAGAAAATAAAATTTTTGCAGAGAATTCAAATGAAAATAAAATTCTTCCAGAAAATTTAAATGATAATACTTTAGAATTTATAAAATACATTAAGGATGCAGGTTGCAAAGTAGGGATAGCTATTAATCCTGAAACAGACATAGAAGAAATATATAAATATTTACCATATATTCATACAGTAATGATTATGACAGTACATCCTGGAGAAGGAGGACAACAATTAATTCCAGAAACTATTTTAAAAATTAAGAAATTAAAAAAATATTTAAAACAGAATAATTTAGAAAATGAAATAGAAGTAGACGGTGGGGTTAATTTAGAAAATATAAGAGAATTACATGAAGCAGGAGCAGATATTGCAGTAGTAGGAAGTTTTATGATAAATTCAAAAGATTATAAATATACTATGGAAAAATTAAAGCAAGCCTAAAGTTATGAAATAAAAAATTAGTTAAAATATTGAGAGGAAATTAGCATGGAAGAAAATAATCAAAATTGGTATAACAAATCAAAAGGGCAAATTGAAAAAGATCTTATAACAAATTTGGAGACTGGACTTAAAAATGAAGAAGTAGAAAAAAGGCAACAAAAAAAAGGTTTTAATGAATTAAAAGCTGGAAAGAAAAAAAGTATATTTATAAAGTTCTTAGAACAATTTAAAGATTTTATGATAATTGTACTAATAATTGCAGCAGTAATATCAGGAATAATTGGACAAATAAATGGAGAAGGATTTGCTGATACAATAATAATTATGATTGTAATCATAGCAAATGCAATAATAGGAGTAGCACAAGAAAGCAAAGCAGAGAAATCACTTGAGGCTCTTCAAAAGTTAAGTTCTCATACAGCAAAAGTAATAAGAAATGGAAAACAGATAATACTTCCATCTAGAGAATTAGTTGTTGGTGATATTGTTGTATTAGAAACTGGTGATTACATCCCAGCCGATTTGCGATTAATAGAAGCAGTGAGCTTAAAAACACAAGAATCAGCACTTACAGGAGAATCTGTTCCAGTAGAAAAAATGGCTAATATAATAGAAAAAGAAAATATTGGAATAGCAGACAGAACTAATATGGCATTTTCATCATCTCTTGTAACTTATGGAAGAGGAAAAGGCATAGTAGTCGAAATAGGAATGGATACTGAAGTAGGTAAGATTGCACAAATAATAAGTGATACTACCAAGGAAGAAACTCCACTTCAAAAGAAACTAGATAAATTAGGAAAAATTTTGGGAACAGGTGCACTTATAATTTGCGCAGTAATGTTTTTAATAGGAATTGCCTATGGTAAGCAACCATTAGATATGTTTATGATTGCAGTTAGCTTAGCGGTAGCAGCTATACCAGAGGGTCTTGCAGCAGTTTCTACTATTGTACTTGCAATAGGTGTTCAAAGAATGGTAAAGAAACATGCTATAGTAAAGAAACTTCCAGCAGTTGAAACTTTAGGTTGTACTACTGTAATATGTACAGATAAAACTGGAACTCTTACACAAAACAAGATGACAGTAAAAAAAGTTTGCTGGAACAATAAAGTAGTTGATTTAGATAAAATCAACACAGAAAAATTAAGAAATTCAGACATTATAAATTATGAAGACCTTCAAAAACTAATTTATACAAGTATGCTTTGTAATGATACAAAAGTTGGTGCAGATGATAAATTGTCAGGAGATCCAACAGAAACTGCATTAGTAGATATGGGATTTAGTTTGGATTTTGATCCAAGTAGATTTGATGAATTTCCAAGAGTTGAAGAGATTCCATTTGACTCTGAGAGAAAATTAATGACAACAGTAAATAAAGTTGGAGATAAATATATTGTTTATACAAAAGGTGGAATTGATGAGTTACTTGCTAAATGTAATAGATACTTAGAAAATGGTCAAGTAAAAGAAGATACACCAGACTTTGAAAAACAAGTAGATATTTATAATGAAGAAATGGCCAAAGGTGCATTAAGAGTTCTTGCTATGGCATATAAAGAAATAGATCATATACCAAGCAAGGAAGAAATGAAAAAAATAGAAAATGACTTAATTTTTATAGGATTAGTTGGAATGATAGATCCACCAAGATTAGAAGTAAAAGATGCTGTAGAAAAATGTAAATCAGCAGGAATTAAAACAGTAATGATAACAGGAGATCACAAGATTACAGCAGTAGCGATAGCAAAAGAATTAGGAATTTTAACAAATGAAAATGAAGCAATAACAGGCGCAGAACTTGAAAATATGACAGATGAAGAACTAAAAAAACATATAAAAAATTATTCAGTATATGCAAGAGTTTCACCAGAGCACAAAGTTAGAATAGTAAAAGCATGGCAAAGCTATGGAGAAATTGTTGCAATGACAGGTGATGGGGTAAATGATGCACCAGCACTTAAAACTTCAAATATTGGTTGCGCAATGGGAGTAGTAGGTACAGATGTTGCAAAAGAAGCGGCAGATGTAATTTTAACAGATGATAATTTTGCAACAATAGTAGATGCAGTAGAAGAAGGAAGACGTATATATGATAATATTTTAAAAGTAATACAATTTTTATTATCAAGTAATATTGGAGAAATTGTAGTAATGTTTTTAGCAATATTGATAACTCCATGGTTAAGTGCAAAATTCAATATAAGTGTTAATTTAATTGAGATATTCTTAGTAACTCAGCTACTTTGGATAAATTTAGTAACAGATTCTCTTCCAGCACTTGCATTAGCAACAGATCCAGCTGAAAAAGATGTTATGAAGAGAAAACCTAATAGAAATAAAGGTATATTTACAAAAGGAATGACTTGGAGAATAATATACCAAGGAATAATGATAGGTGTAATAACTTTAATAGCATTCATTTTAGGATTAGCTTCATCAGATAGTATAGTATCAAATTTACAAATAAAATATCCATTATTATCTGTAGAAGAAATAAAAGTAGAAGTAGGCCAAACAATGGCATTTATAGTAATTGCATTTGCAGAATTAATACATGTATTTAATATTAGGAATAATAAAAAATCAATATTTAAAACAGGAATTGGTGGAAACAAATGGTTATTTATAGCATTACTAGTTGCAAGTGCATTAATGCTATTAGTAATATTAGTACCAGGACTACAAGGACTATTTGGAATAATAATGTTACCTAGTGAAAAAATAATAGAGTGCATATTATTAATAATTGCACCAGTAGTAATTGTTGAAATAATGAAATTATTAAAGATAAATTCTTCAAGAAATGAATAAAATATTTAATGAACGAAACAATTAATGAACAAAACAATTGATGAGTAAATAAAATCCCCAGTTAAGACTGAGGATTTTATTATATATTAATTTATAAGTTTCAAAATTTGTTCTCATAGAAAAAAGTATTATTAATATTATAGAAAATGCTTTGAACAAATATCTTACTGACATAATATTAACATTTAATATTAGAAATATTTTTTCATATTAAATATTTCTAAAAATCTAATGTTCTAAATTTTACTATTTTTTCTTAGTTGCAGCAGATTTATCAGACACAGAAGGTTTAAGTAATTTTGATTTAGCAGTTGCTTTTTTAGTTGAAGTAACTTTACTAGTTTTTAAATTAGCACTTTCAATATTTTTTTGTGCTTCGATTACAGTTGCATTTTCTGTAATATCATCTACACTTGAATTTACATCAATTATTTCTGTGCTTTTATCAGTAGAAATTTCAGTATTGCCATTTTGCATATTAGAATTTGTGCTTAATTCATCACTATTTTTAGAATTTTTATCTATTATATTGTGATGTGTCCATCCATAGATTACAATTCCAAAACCATATAAACAATAAATTGCTTTAATAATAGCACCCCATATTGGAATAATATTAATTAATTCTATAGCTAAAGTAAATAATATTACAAATATTATTGCAATACCATTTTGCTTATGCATTGAATTAGAGATTAATTTACTTATAGTAGTTGTTGTAATAAATTCGGAAATAATTCCTATAAAGACAATAACAGCAAATAGCAATAAGCCAGCCACAGTACCAATTATAGAAAATGTTAGAATTGTAGAAATAAATAATACTACAATTGTTCCAACTAAACCATATAACAATGTAATAATAGGTTTAGCTTTAACAATTTTTACGGATTTATCAGTAAATTCTTTTGTGGCTAATAATAAGAATAGGCCAACTAATATTGCAGATATTGTTGCAAAAATTATACTAATAGTAGTATAAAGAGGTTTTAAACCTTCAATTAATTGTTGCATTTGTTGAAATTGTGAAAAATCTTGCCTCTTTTGAAAGTCGATTTTTCCAGAAACTACTTTTTCTATTCCATTTATAGGAGTTGTAGAAGAATATTTAACATCTCCACCAAATTTAGCTGTTGTTACATTTACGATAGTAAGTTTTCCATAAAGATTAGCATTTCTTGTAACTAATCCTGAGAAATTACCTGTTTCATAACAAGCAATTAAGTCTCTTGTAATCATTGAATTTTTTGAAGTTTTTATATTCTTTGAAAATGAGTAAATGCTAGAAATACTACCACCATTTATTTCAACTGATTGACCACATATAAATAAATCACCAGTAATATTTGAATTATTTATCGTAATTGTTTCACCAGCAATAAATGCATTTCCATTAATTGCACCATTGATTACAATATTTTTACCAGAGAAAAATGCATCTCCATTTACAGATGAGTCAAAATTAATATTATCGTCAGCCATATATAAATTAGAATTTGCGTTAGATGAATCAGTTCTTTCATAAGACGCAAGCATTGAATCTTTAGTATTGTTTATAGCTTTAGTTAAGCTTTCATCAGTTGGCTCTTCTACTACTTCATTAGCAGCCTCTAGTGGTACTGCATTTGAAGAAACTAAAGTTGCATAATCAGAGCTTGCAAATGAACTAGAACTAAAAGCAAATATTAAAACTGTAGTAACTATAAATGTTAATAAAATTGACAAATAAATTTTTGTTTTTTTCATAAAATCCTCCTTAACTTTTTAGATAGTAAAAATATTATACACTAGTTAAATAAAATTTGCAATAAACTTTTAGAGGGCAGGTGTCACATTTGGGTTTTTGCGAACTACATATATTTCTACCATGCCAAATAAAAGTATGATTAACATCTTTCCAATATGCTTTAGGTATTATTTTGCATAAATCTTTTTCAATTTTTTGGGGATCTGATTCATTTGAAAATCCAATCCTTTTTGAGATTCTACCAACATGAGTGTCAACAGCAATCCCCTGAGGATTGTCAAAGGCCTCAAGCATAATTACATTGGCACTTTTTCTTCCGACACCAGGAATAGTAATAAGTTCGTCCATTGTCATGGGAACTTCTCCATTGAAATCATCCATAATCTTTTTACCAGCGGCCTTTAAATTTTTAGCTTTGTTTTTATAAAATCCACATGAATGAACTAGATTTTCAATATCATGTATATCTGCATTAGCAAAGCTCTCGGGAGTATTATATTTAGCAAATAAAGTTTTAGTAACTTTATTAACTCTTTCATCAGTACATTGTGCAGATAAACAGACTGCAACAAGCATTTCAAAAGGAGTATCAAAATCAAGGCTACACTTCGCATCAGGGTAATTCTCTTTTATTATTTGCACAATATTTATTGCATCTTTTTTATTCATATTATTAAGTCTCCTTATTCATTACATAGATTATAACATGAAAATTTTCAAAATACTATAAAAGAAATTAAAAAAACAGATAAAAAATAACATAAAATAATAAAAAATACGCTAAAACACTTGACTTTTTATTAAAAAAGGTGTAAAGTTAAAGAGCTTTACATATATAAACAAAATAAGAATAATTTTGAAAAGCAAAATCAAATTTATTATCCTCAAAATTATTAGTGCAAGATTTAATAGCAAAATAGATTTTAATATAAGTTAAAAATAATACACTAATTAAGAATCTGAAAGGAAAATATTATGCTAAAAACAGTAAAAATAAGTATGCTACTCGAAATATATGGCAAGTTATTAACTGAGAAACAATATGATGTTTTAGATTATTACTATAATCAAAATTTATCACTTTCAGAAATTGCTCAAGATTACAAAATCTCCAGACAAGGTGTAGAGGACATAATTAAGAAAGGAGAAAGTAGACTTTTCGATTACGAAGAAAAGCTTTCAATAATGAAGAAGACACAAGAAAATGAAAAACAAATTCAATTAATATTAGCACAATTAAGCAAGATACAAGATAATTCATCAGATAGAAAAGTAGAAAAAATATTAAATGAAGTACAAAAAGAACTACAATGTATTGCATAATAATTTAAAAATAGGAGGAAAAGTATATGGCTTTTGAGGGCTTATCAGAAAAACTTCAAGCTTTTACAAGAAAGCTAAGAGGTAAAGCGAGAATAACTGAATCAGAACTTGACGAAATGTTAAGAGAAGTTAAACTTGCATTGCTAGAAGCAGATGTTAATTACAAAGTTGTAAAAGAATTTGTAAGTGTAATCCATGATAAAGCTTTAGGTCAAGATGTACTTAAATCACTAACTCCAGGTCAACAAGTTGTAAAGATTGTTAGGGATGAATTGGTCGAATTATTAGGTGGAGAAGATAGTAAAATAGCATTTTCACCAAATCCTCCAACAATAATAATGTTAGTAGGACTTCAAGGTTCTGGTAAAACGACAACAGCAGGAAAACTTGCAAATTTACTAAGAAAGCAAGGGAAGAAACCATTATTAGTAGCATGTGATGTATATAGACCAGCTGCAATCAAACAACTTCAAGTTGTAGGAGCACAACTAGGAATACCAGTATATGCTAATGAAAATGAAAAAAACGTTGTTAAAATAGCAAGACAAGCAAAAGAGATAGCAATAAGCAAATTAAATGATACAATAATTATTGATACAGCAGGACGTTTACAAATAGATGAAGTATTAATGCAAGAACTTAAAGATTTAAAAGCAAATACAAATCCACATGAAATCCTACTTGCAGTAGATGCAATGACAGGCCAAGAGGCAGTGAATGTTGCAGCAAAATTTAATGAAGACCTTGGAATTGATGGAGTTATATTAACAAAATTAGATGGTGATGCACGTGGTGGTGCGGCAATTTCAGTAAAGAAAGTTACAGGAAAGCCAATCAAATTTGTAGGAACTGGTGAAAAGTTAAATGAAATTGAAGAATTTCATCCAGATAGAATGGCATCAAGAATTCTAGGAATGGGAGATGTGCTTTCAATAATAGAACAAGCAGAGGAAAAATTTGACTTAGAAGAAGCAGAAAAGCTTGAAAAGAAATTAAGCAAAAATAAAGATTTAGATTTAAATGATTATTTAGCTCAGTTAAAGCAAGTTAAAAAAATGGGTTCATTCTCATCAATATTAAAGATGATACCTGGAATGGGTAATATGAATATAAATGTAGATGATAAGGAATTCGTTAGAATAGAAGCTATTATTTCATCAATGACAGATGAAGAAAGAAAAGAGCCAAAGCTTTTAAATGCATCAAGAAGAATACGTATAGCAAATGGAAGTGGAACTTCGGTTCAGCAAATCAATAAATTTATGAAATCCTTTGAAGTAACTCATGATATGATGAAAAAGATGAGAAACGGAAAGATGGATCCTACTATGAAAAAAATGATGCATAATATGAAACTTGATCAAATGTCAGAAGATGAGCTAAATGATTTAGCAAACAAATTAAAATAAAGTTGTTATTAGTTTTTTAGTTATAGAATAAATAGGAAATCTTAAAGATAAATATAAAAAATAATTTTCTATAACTTTAAAGTTAAATATAAATAAAATTTATAGGAGGTGAATTTACATGGTAAAGATCAGATTACAAAGAGTTGGGGCAAAGAAAGCACCTTTTTATCACATTGTAGTAGCTGATTCAAGAAAATCAAGAGATGGAAAAATCATTGAACAAATAGGAACATTTGATCCAATGACAAAACCTGAAGCAATTGTACTTGACAAAGAAAAAGCAGCAGAATGGATAAAAAATGGAGCTCAACCAACAGATACAGTTAAAGCATTAATAAAAAAAGCATAATTGAAATTATGAATAAGATAATTTAATATAATAAGATTCTAATAATGCATATTTAAAAAAAATTAATATTATTATGAGAGTTTATATAATATGAAATTATTAATTAAGCTTTAATAGTAAAAAGGAGCTAAAAATATGGAAGAAGTATTAAAAACAATAATTGAAGGACTTGTAGAAAATAAGGAAGCTATTTCAATTGAAAAAGGCGAAAAAGATGGTAAAGAGGTTTACTCAGTAAAAGTTGACTCAAAAGAAATGGGAAAAGTTATTGGAAGACAAGGAAAAATTGCACAATCAATTAGGACTGTAATAAGAGCTTTAGGTGCAAAAGAGCAAAAAAAAGTGGATGTAGAATTTCTTGATTAATTGGAGGAAATGCTAGTAATGCAAAATCGAATGGAAATTGGCAAAATTGTAAACACATTTGGTATAAAAGGTGAATTAAAAGTATTAACATATAATGATTATTTTAATAAAAATAAAGATGTATATATTAATAATAAGAAGATGGAGATTGAAAAAGTAAGATTTCAAAAAAATATTGCAATAGTTAAATTTAAAGGTTTAGACGATATGACTGAAGCCGAAAATTTAAAAGGAGCAACAATAGAAATTGATGAAACTTCTGCTCCAAAACTTCCAAAAGATACTTATTATATTAAAGATTTAATTGGATTAGATGTCTATACAGATGATGGTAAACTTCTAGGAAAATTAGATGATGTATTTAATACAGGAGCTAATGACATTTACCAAATAGGTAAGATTTTATTGCCAGCAACTAAAGAAGTAATTAAGAAAATAGACATTGAAAATAAGAAAATAACAGTTCACATATTAGAGGGTTTATTATGAAATTTGATGTACTTACATTATTTCCAGAAATGTTTGAACCAATAAAACATAGCATTTTGGAAAGAGCAAGTAAAAATAATTTAATAAATATTAACTTGGTAAATATTAGAGATTTTTCTAATGATAAGCATGGCCACGTTGATGATACTCCTTATGGTGGAGGTGCCGGAATGGTAATGAAACCAGATGTAGTATATGAAGCATATAAATCTATAAAAGACGAAGATGCAAGAGTAATATATTTATCACCAAAAGGAAAAGTATTAAATCAAGAAAAGGCAAAGCAGCTTGCAACTGAAAAACACTTAATATTATTATGTGGACATTATGAAGGTATAGACCAAAGAGTTTTAGATAAGATTGTAGATGAAGAAATTTCAATAGGTGACTATGTACTAACAGGTGGAGAAATACCAGCAATGGTACTTATAGATACAGTTAGTAGATATGTATCAGGAGTTCTTGCAGATGATTCAACTAAAGAAGAATCATTTAGTAAAGATAATGAAAAATTATTAGAATATCCTCAATATACAAAGCCATTAGAATTTGATGGAGAACAAGTACCAGAAATATTAACTTCAGGAAATCATGAAAAAATTGATGAATGGAGAAAAAAACAGTCGTTAATAACGACATACAAAAAAAGAGCTGATCTACTAAATGAAAATCAAAAAGTAGAAGCAAAAAAATTAATAGATTTTAATAAGAGTTAAGTTTCAAAAGTGTAAAATGTTAAATTTTAAAATATTAAAATTATATATATAAAGTTGAATCTTAAGTGTATAATAAAAATGAAACTTAAAAAATTAGATAATTATTAAATCTAAATAAAATGTAAAGATTCAAATATAAGAAAGGAGAAAGAATCATGGACATTATTAAATCAATAGAACATGAACAATTAAAAAATGCAGTTCCTGATATTAAAGTTGGTGATACAGTAAGAGTTCACCAAAGAATTAAAGAAGAAAATAGACAAAGAATCCAAGTATTCGAAGGAATTGTAATTAAAAAACAGAATGGTGGATTAAACGAAACATTCACAGTTAGAAGAATTTCTTATGGAATAGGAGTAGAAAAAACATTTTTACTTCATTCTCCATTAATCGAGAAAGTAGAAACTATTAGAGTAGGTAAAGCAAAACGTGCGAAATTATACTATTTAAGAGACAGAGTAGGAAAATCTGCTAAGACAAAAGAGAATATTGGTGTAAATCTAAATAAAGAAGATATCATTATTAAAGAGGAAGTACCAGGAGAAGCAGAAGTTGCAGAGGCAGCTGAAACAACAGAAGTTGAAGCTAAAAAAGAAGAAAAAACTGAAAAAGTTGAAGAAGCTCCAAAAGCTGAATAATTTATATATAGAAATAGAATTTATTCTATTTCTATTTTTTTTATTTATAATTATAAATTTAATTTTTAATTTTCAATTTTATATTTATATATAAGCATAGTTTTTTATTCAAAACAGTTAACGAAATATAATCAACATATTATAATTAAATAAAGGAGGAAAATTATTGAGAAATGTCATTAATCCAAATGAAATAGCTTACACTAATGTAAAAAAGAGAAATTATAAAAATAAAGAATCAGATTTAATATATAAAATACATAAAAAAGAAATAATGCAATAAAACTATTGATTTTGCAAAACAAATGTTCTATAATGGAATAGGGAGATATAATTATGGAGCATATAATTTTTCATATAGATGCAAATAATGCATTTTTATCATGGACTGCTGTTGATATGCTAAAAGGTGGATCGAGTCTAGATATACGAAATATTCCATCAATTATTGGAGGAGATGAGGCAAGTAGACATGGCATTGTTCTAGCTAAGAGCCCAATAGCGAAACAGTTAGGAATAAAAACTGGAGAGCCTATATTTTTTGCTAGAAAGAAATGTCCGCAATTACAGATTTTTAAGTCTAATTTTGAAGTATATAAGAAGTATTCAAAGTTATTATATGAATTATTTACTGAGTACACGAATAAAATTGAAAGATTCTCTATAGATGAGTGTTTTTTAGACATGACCGGATTTATTATGAAAAATGAAACTACAGAGGGAAAAGCAAAGGAAATTTCAACTAGAATAAAAGATGAATTTGGATTTACTGTTAATATAGGTATAGCACACAATAAATTATTAGCAAAGACAGCATCTGATTTTGAAAAGCCAGATAAGATACATACATTATATGAAAACGAGATTCCTTCTAAAATGTGGATTTTACCTGTATCAGATTTACTAATGGTAGGGAAGAAAAGTTTACCTAAACTAGAAAAAATGGGAATAAAAACAATTGGAGATTTAGCACATTTTGATGAAAAGATTATTATAAATGAATTTGGAAAATTTGGAAAAATGATATGGGAATATTCTAACGGTATAGATAATTCAGTAGTAAATAATGTTGCAGAAAAGCCTAAAGGAATAGGAAATTCTATAACGTTAGCACATGATACAAGAAATATTGAAGAATTAAATGCAATATTACTTTCATTAACAGAGGAAGTAGCATATAGGCTAAGAAAAGAAAAAATGAAGGCTAATGTAGTTAATGTACAAATAAAAACAAAAGAGTTTAAAGTCAATTCTCATCAAAATAAAATGGTATTTGCAACATCTAGTACAAAGATAATATATGAGGAAGCAAAAAAATTATTAAAAGAATTATACAAAAGCGAATATGTTAGATTAATTGGAATTAGAGTTGATGAATTGACTAATGAAAATGAAAGTCAGATTTCTTTATTTGAAAGTAATATAGATCCAAAACAAGCTAAGATAGATAAAACTGTGGATAAGATAAAAGAAAAATATGGATATAATTTTATAAGAAAAGCAGGAGAGCTGAAATAAATTACTTTCTAATCTCAAGAACGGAAAAGCTATTGATAAAAAAATCAGTTAGAAAAATATAATAATTATTAAAACAATAACCTCGAAAAGATTTTACTTTCGAGGTTATTATAAATTATAAAAGTTTATTTAAATACTATTATTTATGCTAAAAATAAAGAGTGGATAAGATGTACTTATCCACTCAAATTCTTGAAAAAGAGTATAAATCTAATTTAGAAGTTTATAAAATTAAATTCTATTCTTTTGAAAATTTATAAGACTTACAAATGCGATGATTGCTGATGCTGCAACAAGAGAACCAACGATTAGTCCAGTGTTAGAACCAGTTTGAGGAATATCTTTCTTAGCCTCAACATCTAATGCAACTATAGGACATTTATTATTTTCTTTTTGATCTCCTGCAGTTCCATTTTCTTTGTAATTTATAGTTACGTTTTTATTAGTAGGTAAATTTACTGCTACAATATCACTACTGAATGAATCTTTTAAAGTCAATCTATAAGTAAAAGTAGCTGTTTCTTTTGGTTTCAATTCTGAAATAGTCCATGTTATAGAATTATCAGAAGTATCAACTTTTGAAGATATAGTACCAATTGTAGGCTGAGTTAATTCTGCAAAATTAAAGTTATCTATTATATTTTGTGGGAAGTAGTCTTTAATTACTATATCTGTAAGAGCATATTGATTAGTAGGTATTAAATCGGTATAAATACTTTTTGTAACAGTAGTTGTTACATCTGCATCTGTTACATAATATACAGGACCGGCTGTTGGAGCAGTTGCTGTACCAAAGATTTTTTCGGCTACTGCCTTATAAGTAGGCTTAGGACTTTCTGTTGATATTTGAATTTCATCAGTAGTCATATTAATTAACATTGATATAACATTTATATTTTTATTTTTTAATGCTACTAATTCTGCTTTAGCTGGAGCAATAGATTTATCAGTATAAGTATCAAATACAACTCCTGTTGCAGTATTAGGTACGGCATCTGTTAAAATAATAATAGATTTTGATGCTGTAGTATCAGTTGATGTTGCTAATAATTTATCTGCTGCTTTTAAACCTTCTTCAATATCAGTTCTTGGTCCCATTGTATCTGTAGTTATTGTATTTAAAGCAGTATTTATTGTAGAGCTATCACTTGATAATGCTGCAGTTAATGTTTTAGCATCTGCTGATGTTCCTTCTTCTGCTACTGTTGAACTTGTAGCAAATTCAACTACACCAATTTTGATATTTTTGTTTGCAGCTAATAATTTACTTACGAGCTCTGTTGCTGAAGATAATATTAATTTTTGTCTAGTAGTTGTTGTTCCACCAACTGTTACACTTTGACTCTTTATACTATTAGAATTATCAATTAATAAAACAACTTCACCATTTTTTTCAACAGTTTTTTCTTGATTATTAGTAACAGTTAAGCTAATATCAATAGTTTTATTATCAGTATCACACTTAACTAATTTTTTTTCAAAACTTCCATATTGCCCAAAATTAATATCACATAAATTATCTTGTACTAATGACATTGTTGCATCACCTTTAGCAACAGGTGTTCCTGCAAATACTGAAGTAGAAAACATAAGCACAATAAATAAAACAAAAATAAATTTTAAACTTTTTTTCATATTTTAAATCCTCCAATTAAATTCCTTATATATTTTGACTCTTTATATATTTTGTACAAAATACATAAAAACATACTATAATCTAGTATAATACATTAATTGAGAAAATACAAGAAAAAATAACAAAATTTATTAAAATTTATAGTATTGTGAATTGTAAAAGTAAATGCAAGTTATTAAATAAGATATTACATTTAGTCTTACACAATATAGTTTGTGTAATATTAAATGCAAGTGTATAATATAAGTTAGCAATTGTTTTGGGATTTGGA
>JBPOHA010000069.1:0-27399 GCA_052036095.1 Bacillota bacterium | reverse complement strand
CTTTCATCTATTTTACTTTTAATTGTTGCATTTAAAAAGCTTTGGTGAATCCAAATAAAAAAAAGCAAAATTACAATAACTAGTGCTGTTAAAACTCCAAAAACTGTTTTGGTAAAACCAGAATTTAAAAAAACTATCATTTTTTTATTTTATATGATATATTTAATAACTTAAATAATCATATACTCCTTTCTTTTTATATTAATACTAGATATTGAGATATGTAATTTCTAATATTTGATCTGGCCTAATAGAATCTCTTATGAATGATTCATATCCATCAAACTTAAATGAAGTGAATTTTTGTGCATAATAACTATCAGCTAATTTTTCTGCTAACCATATGTCATTATTATTATAATTTAATAAAAATGTTATATATGCAGGTTTTCCAATTAATTTAAGCTTTTCCGTATCTATATTGTTGTTATTCAATATCCTAAGTAACTCTTCTCCTCCATAATATTCTGTAAGTGTACCTTGTAAAGACTTATCATTAATTACATCATATCTTGTATAGGTATAGCAAACACAATTATCTTTCAGATTTTTATAAATTAAACTACCAATTTTGCAGAAACATTCTGGATTATAATATGCAACTATATTTTTTAAAAGAATATTCTTTAAAATATTAGAGCTACTAAAATTGCATATTCCATACTTAAAAAAGTCATTTTCATCCGCAATCTTTGTAAAATGAAACGCCAAAAAATTGTAGTTTTTTATTATATCCTCAATATCTGAAATAAAACTTTTATCATAATTTGCTATTCTTTTTCCATCAGTAAAATACTTGTTTTTATTTTTTTCTAATAATTCAATTAGTCTCATTGGATATGTACATTTATTTTCTAATTCAATTGTATTTATAGGAATCATTTTCTTTCTTGGTAATTTAAGGTTTTCGTTCATCATTTTATGTATTTTCTTATGGCAATCTTCACATAAATAAACTAAGTTATAATATTCATTAGTTCCACCAATACTAAATGGAATTATATGATGTAAATTCAAATTGTTTCTTGTACCACAGCATGCACATATTTTAGGTCTATACTCCTTTTCTTTTTTAAAACTACTATAGGATTTATTTCTTTTCTTCACATTATTTGTTGTTGTATCAGTTTTTTCATAAACCAAATCATAACTTTTTATTACTCTTCTAATTGATCCTGCAGATAAAAATTCATCTTTATCATGATTACTTATACTTATGAGTTTTGGATTTTTTAATTTATATATTGATTCTGCAGATAAATTATCAATATATGCATATTTTAAAATTATTAAATTTCTTTCCTCAACTTCACTTTTAGGTTGAAAGTTATTAATAAAATTGTATATTTCATTTAAATTCTTATTGGAAATATTTCTCCCCTTTGGTCCTTTGTATCCCATTTATATCACCGCCTTTATTTGCTTTTATCTTTGCCCCAAAAGTTACTCCAAATCCCTAATCCTATCCAAGCATCATGTTTTTCTGGTTCGCTTAAACCTATATTATCCATTGATTTATCTATTCCGTCTGCAATCCATTTAACAATATCTATTACAATAAAAATTATTACTATAAATATAACAATTGTCCAAATCATATTGATATCTCTTCTATTTTAATATTTTCCAATATCCATTTTTATCTGCCCCGACTCTTTCAATATATCTTTTTTCTTGTAATATTTTAAGTGCCCTTTTTACTGTTGAATCACTAAAACCTGTTGTTTTAATTAAATATGCTCTAGTGATAGTATTGTTTTTAACGATTTCATTATAAATATTTTTTTCTTTATTTGATAAATTTACTGGTTCATTTGCTGGTTCATTTGCTGGTTCATTTTTTTGCTCTTTTAAAGTTTCATCTACAGTATTTTTTATTATTGTGAGCATAAATTCAATAAATTCAGTTGAATCACCTTTCTGATTGCAATCATAAATCGCTTTATAGTATTCATTTTGATTTCTCTTTATCATTGTTTCAATTGGAATATATTCAAAAATATTTTTCCAATGAGATAAAATTGCAGATTGCCAATATCTTGCTGTTCTTCCATTACCATCTGAAAAAGGATGTATAAAAACAAACTCATAATGAAAAACTGATGAAAGAATTAAAGGATTAACATTTTGTTTTTCTCTATTAAGCCAATCAAATAAATTTCCCATTAGCTCTGGTACCATTTGTTCTGATGGAGCAACAAATATTTGAATATCTCCATCAAAAACTCCTTCACCATGATTTCTATATTGGCCATTGTCTTGTTCTATAAATTCAGTCATAATGCCTTGTATTTTTTTTAAGTCTTTTTCATTGTATGGGTTAATTTTTTCCATTAGCTCATAGGCTTTATATGCATTTTTAACTTCTTGAATATCTTTTGCTTTTCCCATTACTAATTTACCATTAATAACACTTTTTACTTGGTCAACACTTAACTCGTTTTTTTCTATAGCCAATGATGAATGAATTGAGTTAATCATTGATTTTCTTCTTAATTCGGGCATTTTATTTTTATTTAAATTAATTGCATAGTTTACTGCACCAATCTTTTCCATAATTTGAGTAGATAAGTTCATTATTTTATTTGTAATTGTATAAGGTGGTTTATAATTCTCCATTTTGACCTCCTAATCTATTTATTTTCTTTTAACCATTTTTCTAGCATTTCAGCTGGAATTTCCTTTTTCTTATAACTACTTAAATGTGGTTTAGCTTTTTCTTTCCAATCACTAAACTCATCTTTCATTTGTTGCTTTTTTACCTCGTCTTTTTCTCTATATATTTGAGTTAATTTTCTTTGATATATTTTTTTGTATAAATGCAATGCAGAATCATTTGCTTGCATTTCATTATGTTTTAACTGTGGTGCTACTTCTCTACAAATATGTGAACCATCATATTTTGGTAAATCGCAATAAATCTCCTTTTTAGTCTTTGCAACAAAGTATCTTCCACAATTTTCACACACATTTATTCTTCTATTTGAGTTAATAACTATTTCATAAAGAGATAAATATGCAGCTGAATATACATTTTCAACTTCATAGAATGAGTTAAGAGAAAGATGAATTTCTTTGTTTTCAAGTTGCTCTGTAACTTTTTTCAAATTTTTATCTGTACTTTGTAATCTTTTTATGTCAGTCCTAAAATCTTGATATGCTGATATTGCGCCAAAGCTAAGCATATCTAAATTATTTAGTAGAGAAAATGCTAAGAATTTTGATGCATATGAGCTTGTTTCATCTCTGTCATCACTTCTGAGATTAAATACATAATTGATGCAATTCATTAATTTTAGTCTTTCAACATTTAAATTAAAACCAATTTCATTTATTACTATATCAACTAATTTATTAAATTCTTCCTTAGTTTTAACATTTTCTATTTTCTTTACTAAATCTTTTGATAAATAAGACTCAACAAATCCTAATCCAAAATTGTTAAAGAAATATCTTGATTCTTCTTTATTTTGAACAAAATCTGTATTTATAAAAGACATTAAAAAGAAACCATATAATTCAAGCTCTGGTAAACTTACAATTCCTTCCTCATCTTTTTTTTCATGTTTTTTATCATAATCACTATATAATCGTCTAATAATTTGTTCTTGGTTTTGTGACTCTAAAAAACATATTCTAAATTTTATATCGTCATTGCCAAAAAATGACTTATAATAAGACATTTTTATTCCTCCTAAAAATAATGTGAGATATTTTAAAATATTTTTGTAAAATATATTGACATATTAATATAACCATGGTAGAATATTTACAGCTTAAAGTTCTAAATATCTCACAGCTTTTAAAAAGCTCCTAATTGAGCCTCTATAGCAGGAGAGATTAGAAACTTACAACAGCAGGCTATAAATCGCTCACAACTAGAGTATAACACTCAATTATGCGACTGTCAATAGAAAGGAGAGAACTTATGAATACTGAAATATGTGCTTATAGTCAAAAGGGATTACAAAAAACACCTGATACCTCAAAACATGAAATTAAGAATGTAGAAACTGAAAATCTATATAATAATACTCCTATGTCTAAAAGTTGCCAAACAAATTTACAACCAACAACTAAAAAAGAAGAAATACTTAATATGTTTTATAATAAAAAGATAAAACAAGAATCAATTGCTACTGAAATTGGATGCAGTCAACAATATGTTTCTAAAATAATAAAGCAAGATTCAAGATATAAAGAATTTAAAAAACAACAAAGATTAGAAAATGCTGAATATAGAAAGAAATATCAAAAAGGTTATCAATCTGAGTATAGCAAAACTAGAATCAGAAAAAGTAAAAAAGAACTTGAAGAATACAATGCATTGCAGGCACAACTTGCACAAGATGGACAAGAACTTTCTTACAAAAAGAAAATGAATGACATAACATTTGCAAAATGTAACAGCAGTATTTATGAAACAACTAGAAGTGGCAATATAAAACTTAAAGACGATATGAAAGGCAAAGTTACTTATAATGTACCAAAGCGAATAAAGGTAGAAAAAACTATAATTTTAGAAAGAGCGCATTATGGTACAAAAGTAGACTATGCTTCCATAGATAAATTTTATAATAGA
Source organism: Bacillota bacterium (assembly GCA_052036095.1). GTDB lineage: Bacteria > Bacillota > Clostridia > TANB77 > CAG-508 > CAG-793. Next base: position 22,817 of record JBPOHA010000069.1, on the reverse strand, counting down.
AAGGAGGAAAAATCATTGGCAAGATAATAAAACAAAAGATGGTAATTTTTAAATTATAAAAACTGGAGGAGGTAAATATTATATGAAAGATTTAAATGGAATCATATTTTTTGAAACAAAGGATATTAGAAAGGCATTAAAGATTAGCAACAAAACGTGCTTAAAACTGTTTCATTCAAGAGAATTTCCTGGTAAAAGAATTGGAAAGTCTTGGTATGTTACTGAAGATGCTTTTAAAACATATCTTTCAAAAGTCGGATAAGCAAAAGATAAAAAAGAAGATTTAAAAATGGAACTTTTAAATCTTCAAATACAAAACCTATAAAACTAAATAATAATTTGCAAGATAATTCTTGCCATAAGTTTGTACATAGTTATTATAACATTTAAATTTACTTATGACAAGATTTTTTTGTATTTAAGAAAGGATTTAATTATGAGTGAAATTAAAGGTATTACATCTTGGACATCAATTTCCAAAAGACCAAAACGCAAGACAAAAAAATCTCCAAAAGATATTTGCAAAGAATGTAAATATAAAAATATCTGCTTATACAAAAATTTAACAAGAATGGATGAAAAGAAAATGTTCAAAAATAATGTTGATTGCGAACATTTTAATTTTGTAATTGAACATAGAGCTTAACTTACTTATGAATATGATAAATTAAATAAAAAAGTAAAAAGATATTCTTTTTCAGGAAAGACAGAAGAAGAAGCTTTAAATTTAGCTCTTTCGCAAAAGGTTGAACTTGACAAGAATGGAGGTCCTAAAATACTTAATGTAAATGGCAAAACAATTGCAGACTATAGTAAGGAATATATTAATGAAAAGGTTGCATTAGGAAAAACTAAAGATAATACATTGGATAGAAATATAGCAACTTTAATACAATTGAAAAAATTTAAATTTGTTAATAAGCCTATTGCTGATGTTACAAGAAATGATTTAATTAATTATTTTTCTCAGATTAATAAATATAGTAAATCTACAATTAAACAACAATTTGAGCTAATTAAGCATTCTTTTGATAAGGCATTTTATGAAAAGATTATTTCTGAAAACTTCTTTATTGGATATAATGCGTTAGAAAAGCCAACATCTCAATATGTGTCTAAAAGAAAACGAATAGCATTATCAATTGATGAAGAAAAAAAGTTAGTTAATTATTTATGGCAAACTCCGTACTATCAATGTAAAAACAAATATGTAATGTTGCTTCAATTAAGTATTGGATTAAGAATTGGTGAAGCATTATCTTTATCAGTAGATGATGTCGATTTTGAAAAGAATATTTTGCATATTCATAAAACGCTAACTAAAAAGAACGGAAATTTTGTTATTGGATATGTTACTAAAACTGCTAATGGTATGAGAGATATACAAATGAATAAATATCTTCAAAAGATTTTAGAAGAAGCTGTAGAACATGTTAGAACTAATAAAATGAATTTATTATTTTGTGGACCCAAAGGTAACCTGCTAAATGAACAATCTATAAATAGTGCCTTAAGAAGAATTGCAATTCATTTAGATATTGGAGTTTTTCAATCTCAAAATAAAAAAGGTAAAATGCAGAATTATACTGATGTTCATACTCATATGCTAAGGGCTACTTTTGCCACAAGATGTGCTGAAGCTAAAATGGCTCCAAAAGTGTTAGCAAAAATATTAGGACATTCTGATCCAAAGATAACAAATAAATATTATATATCTATATCTGACGAATTTGTTCAAGCAGAAAATAGTGAAATGGAATCTTATATGGATAAAAATAATATTTTTTCATTAGGTAATAAAATTACATATGATAAAACTTAAAAATTAAGTTGAGAATTTTATAGAATTTATCGTGCATATTTCGACACTTTACACGAATTTTTTGCACGACATAATTATAAAAAGAGTATTAAGTATTGCAGTAGCTTATCTTCAGGTGGAAGTTTATTTCTCTCACCCCGACCATAAAAAAGGAGCTTTTTACAAGCTCCTTAAACTTTTATTAGGCTATTTCAAGCCTTTTTTCTTTTCTCAAACTTTGTGAAAATTTCTCAATATTTGTGTTATTGCATTCAAAGATAATTATTCTCTATAATTCAAGTTCTCCAGTTTCTTTTGGATTAAATCTATCAAATGTTCCTATTATATTTAAAGAATCTTTATTTAAACTAGTAATAAATTGTTTCATTTCTTCTGGTGTTTTTCCTATGTATTTTTTATCATTAACAGAATAAAAATAATAAAAATTATTACTTTTGTCTTCTGTTTTATTAGCAGGTTTTAATTTTAATATTGATATTATATTCGACATATCATTTCCTACAGTAGCAACATAGGCTTGTATTCTTGAACACTCTTCTGGAGATAATAGCTTTTTTGCAACACTTAAATAGTACCTTATATTTTCTAGATATTCCATATTACCATTATAATCTGTTAATTTATTGATATTTTCGAAAATAAAATCTAATTTATATTTTAGTAATTCTTCTTTTGGAACCTCATTATTATGTAAGACATATTCTTTAAATGAGCTAGGGTTGCTCATCTCTTTCCTTAATAGCTCTATTGTATCTTCTGTATAAATTCCTCTTTCATCATCTTTTGAAAAATGTGGTACAAAAAAACTATATCCTAATCTTTTATCTAATTGTTCAATATTTCTTCTTGTTAAACTATCTATTTTGCCATAATAACTTTCTAACATATTTAAATAAATTTCGTTATCTTCTCTAATCTGTGGATTATTTTTAGGTTTGCTCAAATCAAAACAAAAGCTATTAATCCTTCTTGAAGTCTTTATTCTTGATAAATCACTTATCAAATTTACAATATAATTTTTTCCATCTATTTTTAATATTGTATCGACATGTGTAATTAGACTTTCAGGTGACTTTTTTACTAAGTCAGCAGAAATTCCAATTCGTTCATCTCTTAATATACTAATGTATAATTCTGCTATTGATTTGCATATACCATAATATTCATTATCTATTATATCATTATAATGTTCTTTTTTTCCTTTTCTATCAGTAAATACAAATCGTGGGCTTTCATTAACAATTTTTCCTAGTTCTAAATATATGTAATATGCTTTTTCTATTTTAGACAAATTTTTAGGCATACTACTTATCATAGTATCAATTTGTGGACTATTTATTAAATCTTCATAAATATTTTTAGGTGAATCTAATAATAGTTGATTTCTATTTTTTATTCTGTTTATCATATTTTTAAAATACTCAACTATTTTCACAGTATCACCTCCAAAATATCTATCACATAATATAATAACATATTTTTTCAAAAAATAAAATACCACATAAACATTATTGTATTTAATTTATGCAAAATTAATTCTGTAAAATAATTCTGCAAAAGTTTTTATGGATGGAAAGTATTGAAATTATTCATTTTCAGGAGCTTAGAAAGGAGCAAAATGGAAGAGCAAAAATTTATACTATATAAAGTAAATGAAGCTTTAGACAATTATTTTTATATAATACCAATAGAATTTATTAATAGTTTTCTTTAAAAAGGAAAACTTAATTCTGATAGTTGTATTTGTCAAGTGAAAAATGGACCACTTTATAATTGAAAAACGGACCACTTTTCAACTATAAATATTAATTATTTTTACTATTTTTCCAAGAAACTGTTTCTTCGTATCTATGACTTACATTTCTTGAAAGATCTAATATATGGGCTTTATATGCTAGTCTATCTACTATCGCTCCTGTAAGCATTGCATCTTTAAATATTTCCTCCCATCTATCAAATGTTAAATTTGTTGTTATTATTATTGAACCTTTGTCATTCCTATTAGATAATAAATTAAACAATATTTCACAGCCTTCTTTATCAAATGATACATATCCTAATTCATCTAATATTACTAAATCATACTTTTCAAATTTCCTTTTATATGATGTTAATTGACTTCTACTCATTGCTTCTTTTAGTTCTATTATTAAATTTGGTACGGATATAAATAATACACTTTTTCCTTCCATACAAGCCTTTATTCCTAATCCTATTGCATAATGTGTTTTTCCTGCACCTGGTGTTCCAACTAATATTATATTTTCTTTTTTATCTATAAATTCTAACGTGTCCAATTCATCAAATTCTTTTATAAATTCTGGATTATATATTTTTCTATCATAATCTTCTAAATATTTTTTTATCGGAAATTTTGCATATCTAATTCGTTTCTTTATTCCATTTTCTTTCCTTTGATTTATCTCTCGTTGTAATAATTCATCTAAAAATACTTCATATTCTTTCTTGGTTTGTTTTGCTTCTTTTATTTCATTTTCATAATTATTTAAAACATATGATAATTTTAATATTTTACTATTTTCTTTTATATTCATTTATTTACAACTCCTATCATTATTTTATTATACATATTTGTTTGCATCCTCGCTAAATTATTTATATTATTATTGTGTCTTACATTTTCTATTAAATTCCCTGAATTTGTTACTAATATTTTCTCTATTTCTTCATTATTTTTTTCTTTATTTTTTTCAATTATATCTATGAATTTTTTTGGATTGTTGATATAATAGTTATTAAAGATGGATTTTAATTTTGGATTGCTTTTTAAAACGTATGAATTTTTTAAGGCTCCTGGTTTGAAAATAAGCGTTTTTAGATAATGGCGTATATCTGCACTTATTTTCTTTTCTCCATCTATTTTTTTATGTTCACATACAAACTCATTATTTGAATATATTAATATTTTATTGTAATATATTTTACTTGTAACTTTTAATCCAACTAGATATTCCGGTACTGAATAAAAGTTGTTGTCAATTTGCACGAAACTATATTTATTTACAAAACTTTGTCTAATATTGGCTAATTCTAATGGTGGTCTCTCTTGTTTTAATTTCTTCTTTTCTTCTTCGATTTTGCTGTTTTCGTTTAATTTCATTAATTGACTTTCCATATATTCAATTGCTGATTTCTCCGTTTCGAATTTATAATTCTCTGCAAATATTTGATTTCTTAAATACTTTACACTTCCTTCAACATATCCTTTTTCATTACCACTAAATGCATTTGTTACATTTATACTAAATCCATAATATATGCTCATCTTCACTAAATCTTCATTTAATTCTTTTTCATTTTTTCCAAGAAACTTTGAAACAACATTTCTCATATTATCATATACTATTTCCTTCCAAACACCTCCAATCATTTTAAAAAATCTAACATGTGAATCTAAAAATATGTCTTTTTTACAATTATCGTAAAGATAACACCATCTAAAATTACTTGCTGGGCTTGATATTACCGCTATGTAATATTTTTTTAATATTCCATTTATTACTAATTTTACTTCACCAAAATCATATTCCAATCTATCTCCAAAATCATAATCTTGTCTAATAAAACATTCATTTCCTGAATTTTGTATTTTCTTCATTTCTAATACAACTGTTGAATAACTTGCTGAAAATCCTTGTTTCTTTAATATTTCATGAATCTGTTTTTTGGTTAATGCTTGTTTATTTGTTCCTAAGACTTTTTGCTTATGTTCTTCATCTTCTAATATTAATTTTAAAGCATTTAAAAATTCTGGTGTTATTTTTCTTCTAACTCTTGATTCAGAATTGTATTTGGGTTTTGAAATAATATTCTCTTGTATTGCTAAAATTTCTTTTGAATTATTTGTTGTCTCTAATTTTTCAAAATTTGATTTGTATTCATTCCAATATTTATTAACTGTTTTTTTATCAATTCCCAAAGTTTTTGCAATTGCTCTATTTGACAATCCTTTTTCTTTTAATTTTAATATTGCTGATATATCCAATAATTTTTTCATCTCCTTCGACCTCCAAATACATTTTATCATGCATTTGGATATTATGTAAAAAAGTGGTCCGTTTTTCAATTATAATTAATTGAATTTTTGGTCCACTTTTAATATATCAAAAACAATAGTATTCTACTTTATAGCTTTTGTGGTTGAAATAGTAAAAGTTGCTTTAAAAAACTTGAAAGAGGACAAAAATAATTTTTATTTGGTTTGAAAGAGTTTTATTCAAAGAGAACATGACCTATGTTGACGGTAGCCGTCGTTGAAATCCATTCTTTTGAATGGATTTTTGTCTTGATATAATAAATTGTTGAAAAATAGAAGAAAAAATAGTATAATGACTAAAATTGAGTACAAAAGATAGAAGTATAAATGAAAGGGGCAGTATTCAATGAAAGCAAAAGACACTAAAAATATAGAAGAAATAAAAGTAAAGGAATATAAAAAATTAATAAATTTTTATAAGATTATTTTTGAACCTAGTTTTAGAGAGGCAAATAAAGATGATAAAACAATATATTATATATAAATACATTTATTTTTTCAACAATTTATTACAAAACTAATATGAAAATATAATGCTTTCTTTTGAAAGGTCTGGAGTCCAATTTGTTCCTCCAATAGTAACTTGGGGATAGTTCTTATTTTCCATGTATTATAATAAAGCACTTTTTAATTTTCATTATATTCAATAAGTTTTAATGCACCTTCTAAAGTATTCGTACAACATAGTTTTCCATAGGTGTCTACATATATTAAATCATCTACTTTTGATATTCTTCTTGCATCATTAATGTTTCCTATTTCAATAAGCTCTATTTTAAATTTATTTGTATCATATAGTGCTCTAATATCATATCCTTGTCTTTTTGATTTGAATATTAAATATTTAACTTTTTTGTTTCTTATAAATTTTATTGCTTTTCTATAAGGAAAATCCTTGTCAAATGTTGCATATATGTTTTCTGAAGTATTAACTTTATCAAGAATTATTTGTATTGCTTCAACTTCAGCTATTGCATGTTTTATATATACATTCCAAAATTCATCTGCAAATTTTAAAACATTAATAAATGATTCATTTTCTGAAATATTTTCATTCCATTGTGGATTATAGAGTTTTATAAAATCAGGCGATATTTTACTTTTTAAATATTCTTGTTGCATATTATCAGTTGCATCAATATATTGAATAAGTTCTTCATCAATATAATTAAATGTTTTATCAATATCATATACATTTTGTTTTCTTAAATATTTTTTACCGTATTTTTTCCAAAGTAAACCAATTGATGAGTAATATATTCCATTTAATCTTTTACCATTTCTATTTTTTTGATGATGATCAAATTCTCCAAAGCCAATATCATATACAACTTTATTTTTTGTTTGAATGTTTTCAATACTGGGAATTCTTATTAAAATAATTTTATCAAATATTTTGCTTAAGAAAATTGTTGCAATTACATCATCAACGTGGAATGTTCCTGAATGTGTTACACAATTAGCTTCATTAAGATTATCTGTTAAAATAATATTGTTATATTTATATTTTTTCATTTTATCCTCCAATAATAAAATAAAAAATATATTATGTATAGAGTTAACTATACGTAATATATTTTTTATTGACATTGTAATTAATTTAACATAGATGATAAACTACTTGAACTACTAAATAAGTCAGAAATATTACTTAGGTTCTTTAAAGATATTCCTGATATTGAACAGAATAATATAACTGCTATAATTAATATAGCTGTCATTATAATAGTGTTGTAAAATACGATACCATTAGAATTCTCAATAGTTAATGAGTCTCTAAATGATAACATTAAGCTATAAAATGTAAATATGTATGTAATATAGTATGCTAATACTGACAAAGGAGCATATATTAACGATAATAAAAAGGCTAATATAAAACCTGCAGTTAGTACTATGCCTGTATTTACAACCATAGATAATGTTTCACAATATTTCTTAGGACTTTTTACAAATTTTGCTATTAAAAATAATACTAATGCAATAGTAGCCATAGTTACTAAAATAATTGCAAATTTTGTAAAGAAAGATTTAACTAATTTTGCATTTTTAATAGCTGAACTTATATCTTCAGCAGCTTCTTGTTTTTTCTCTTGTCTATCAGAATCTGAATAATAACTAGCAGAATATTTTTTTTCATTGTATCCATATTCTTTGTTGATATGTATAACAGTAGTTAATAATCCTAAGATAGGCAAAATAATAGCTAGTATTAATGCTTTTATTAGTATTTTTTTTATTTCCTCGCTTGAACTTAATTCAATTAACTTAGTGGTTGGCTTTTTTAGTAAATCTAAAAATTCTTGAAACATATATTTTTCCCCTTTCTATAAAATATTTTGATTTTTTAAATTAATTACAGTATAAGACAATATTTTTGTAAAAGCAATAAAAAACGGCAAAATAAATTCTGTAGTTAAGAAAATTGTAAATAAAAAAATGGATAAGATTTATACATCTTATCCATTTAATATCAAAATTTATTGTTTAATCAAATGATGATATAAGCCATTTATTATTTACTTTCTCAAAAATGATATATCTATTATATTGATCTGCTTCACCCTCTAGGGAGCCATCTACCATGGTGCCACTGCATTTCCCTTTTGCAACAATTACACTATCTGTGCATGAAACTAAAGTTAAAACTCTTTCACTTTGATCTGTTTGACCAAATATTGTACCAATCATTGCATCGAATGGAGAACTTTCATTTATACTAGTATAATGATAAGTTGTATCAATATTGCACTTTGCTAAAATTTTAGCAATTCCATCACTTGTAAAGTAATTTTGTAGATCATTAGATAAAGTTACTAAATAAGTATTTTTACCTGATTTGGCTACAGTTCCCATATCAACACCGTCAGAAAACTTAGCATAAGCACTATGGTAAGTTTCTTTTGCAATTTTAAGAGCTTCACTATTACTCATAGTATTACTTTTAGCTGTTTCTGTTGAAATTATGTTGTTATTCATATTTATACTTGTTGTATTTTCAATTTTGTTAGAGATAGAAGTAGTGTTTTTATCTTCCAAAATATTTGTAACAGAATTTTCTAATTGATTTTGTTGATTTGATTTTGAATAGTTTGGTAATACATTATAAAAAATTACTAATCCTATTAATGTTAATAATAGTAGAATAATTATAATACCAAAACATAATCCTATTTTTGATTTATTTTCCATTTATTTTTCCCCCTAATAGTACCTATTATAGTACATTTTAAGTAATATGTCAATAAATCGATTGCATAATTATATAGGTTTACAATAGATATGTCACACTTAGAATAAAAATATAAAATATTGCAAAAAGGAAGTACCCAATGATATAATTATTTTATAACACAAACAAATAATTATTGGAAGTACTTCCATATGAAGATTATAACACAAAAATTAAAATATAAACAGAGTGTAGTAAAATATTCTTATAAATTTGTGTAGGTTTGTCAAACATATGTCACACTGAGTTGATATAAATATTATTTTAAATTTTTTCTTTTATTTGGTAAAAGTTTAATTTTTAAAATTATAATGATTATTTCTTTAATAATGCAAATAATTTGTTATTAAATGTCCGATAATATTATAGTTAGTAATATAATAATAAAAATTTATAAACATATAATTGATTAAAAGTATAAATTTTATGCTATATATTGATTTAGGAGGAACTTAAAATGTACAGAGATACTTATGTGGAAGTAAATTTAAAAAATGTTAAAGAAAATGTAGAAAAAATAGTGAAAAAATATAATAATTATGCTTATCATTTTGGGGTTGTGAAGGCTGATTGTTATGGACATGGAATAGAAAAGACTGTAAATGCGATTATTGAAGGTGGTGCTAATTATTTAGCGGTCGCTACTTTAGATGAGGCAATAGAAATAAGAAAAAATAATAAAAACATACCAATATTATGTTTAGGAGTTGTATATAATAAAGATTTAGAAATAGCTATAAGCAATAATATTACATTGACTATTTCTAGCTTAGATTATTTAAATACACTAGATGTTAGTAAATTGCAAAATTCCAAAGTTCATATTAAATTAAATACAGGAATGAATAGGTTGGGTGTTGCAAACAAGGATGAATTTAACAAAGTATATAAAAAATTGGTACAATGTTTTGCAGAAATTGAGGGAGTATATTCTCATATATATAATGCTGATAATAAAGAAACCACACAAAATCAATTTAATAAATTTACATCAATGCTATCAGATATAGACTTATCAAAAATTAAGATTGTTCATATACAAGCAAGTGATGCATTTACTTTGTATAATAAACCTTCATTTGCAAATGGTTGCAGAATGGGTATAATTATGTATGGTTTTTCTACAGATAAGACATTGGATTTAAAGTCAACTTTTAAAGTTTACAGTACGGTTATACAAATTAATAATTTGAAAAAAGGTGATACTGTAGGATACAATGCAAAATATGAGGCTAAATCTGATGAAAAAACTGCGGTTATTCCAATTGGATATGCAGATGGGATTATAAGAAAAAATGAGGGAAGAAATATATATATTAATGGAAAACCTTTTACAATAGTAGGAAATGTATGCATGGATATGCTTTTTGCGAAGGTTGATGATAGTGTTAAATTATTTGATAAAGTCGAAATTATAAAAGATAAAGAACATATAGAAGAAATTGCAAATTATTTAGATACTATAACTTATGAGGTTATGTGTGAATTTGGAAAAAGAGTTCCAAGAGTATATATAAATTGAATGTAGATAGATTTATTATATAGATAAAAGATAATGAAAAATAAACTTAAAAAAAGAGCATTAATATATAATAGTAAAATATAAAAAACATTTTTACAAGAAATAGAAATTATAAATTCCAGTTAAACAGATTTTTTTAAATAAAGTAAAAAATAAAATAGGAAAGGATTACTTTCCTATTTTATTTTATATTTTTTTCTTTTCTATTTTAGCAATTTCTTCATATCTTTTAACTTTCTGTGTAGTAGTTTTGCTCATAGGTTCATCAGTTACAATAACTTGTTTAATATGTTTAAATATAGGTAATGTTTTATTTATATTTTTTACATCTTTCCAAATTATATCTTCATAATCTTCTTTCTTTTTATCAGGGTAATCTTTTTGCATAATTTCTGGGTCATATACAATTTTAGCTACTAATAAAGTATCGGTTTCACTTTCATTTCTTGCATAAACCATACTCTCTTTAACATAAGGCAAACCACTTATTAAAAATTCTAGTTCTTGTGGGTATACATTTTTTCCATTTTTTAAAACAATTATATCATTTTTTCTTCCAGTTAAGAATAAAAATCCATCATCAGCTATGTATCCATAATCACCAGTTTTAAACCAACCATCTTCAAATGCTTCTTTTGTTTTCTCTTCATCGTTATAATATCCAAGCATGATATTAGGACCTTTGGCTGCAACTTCACCAACTCCGTCTTTGTCGGGTCTAAGAATTTTTATCTTGACATTATCAAGAGGAAAACCTGCGGCTCCAGGACAATGTCTATCAACACTTTCTGCAGTAAGTACAGGAGATGTTTCAGTTAATCCATATCCTTGAATTGATACTACTCCAAAATTAGTAAATCCTTCGATTGTGTCTTTGTCTAGGGCAGCACCACCGTAAAGTACAATTCTAAGTTTACCTCCAAATTGGTCAATAACTTGTTTAAATAATTTTTTTCTGACATCAATATGACATTTCAAAAGTCCATTTGATATTTTTACTAAAGATGCCATTGCTTTTGTTTTTCCTTTATCAGCAATGCCTTTTTTGATTTTTTTATACATAGTTTCTAATACTAAAGGTACGGCAACAAATATTGTAACATGGTATTCTTTTAAATTTTCCTGAATATGTCTTAAACCATCACAGAATGCAACAGTAACTCCACAATAAAATCCATAAAGGATTGTTATACTGCTTTCAAATGTATGATGTATTGGTAAAAATGATAATAAAGTATCAGAAGGCAACATTTTGAAATGAGTTTGATATCCATACATATTTGAACAGATATTTTTCTGAGAAAGCATTACTATTTTAGATCTACTTGTAGTACCTGATGTAAATAGCATAATTGACATAGCATTATCATCAATTTTAACTTTATCAAAACTAGTATCACCTTTTGCTATTAATTCATTTCCTTCGTTTAAAAGATCTGCGAAATTAATTACATTTTTATCGTCTATACTATCCATACATATTAAAGTTTTTAAATTATAATTTTTATCTGCTTGTAATTTCTTGAATATATCTAAATATTTTGAACCGAAAATTACAGCTTCAACTTCACTTCTTTGAATTAATGAACTAATTTCATTTTCTTGAAGTAATCTATCCATTGGTGCTATTACCATACCGCCACAGACTGTTGAAAAATAACCTATTATCCATTCGTAACGATTAGAACCAATTACAGCTATTCTTTTGCCAGATAAATTATGATTTAATAAGGCTGTTGAAAAAGCTTTTACATCTTTACCAACTTGTCCATAAGTTTTTTCTATATATTTTACAGGTTTTACTTCTGCATCTTCTTTATAAATATATGCGACATGATCTTTAAATTGAGTTGTTGAGTTTTCTAAGACTTCTCTGAAATTGCCCATTTCTCTAGTAAGAACTAATTTATTTTTTTTCATCAAAATACACTCCTTTTAAGTATTTATGAATATAATTAACTTCTTTATTCTATACTTATTTGGAAAAAAATTCAATAGCAATATTATATAAAATTCATAGATACTACAAAAATTTAAAAATGTCATAACTTAATATAGTTTTATAAATTTTAGAAATCTAATAATATTTTATCAAAATTTTTTGTAAATACTAGCCTTTTTAAAATTTTTATAATATAATAAAGCAAATTGTTTAATTAGAAAAAATTTAAAGTAAAGGAAATTATGAATAAGAGTTTAAAGCAAGGAAAATCAGCATTCGAATTAGAAATGGACCAAGAAGATTTAGAAAATAGCAAAATTAATAAAAAATTTAAGATATTTAGTACTAAAAAAATATATGTAAAAGAAAATAAAAAATATGTAAAAGAAAATAAGAAATATGTAAAAGAAAATAAAAAAAATGCAAAAGAAAATATGAATATTATAAATAAAAATAATACTGAATTTGCTATTATTGTAAAAGATATTATAACAAATCCAGAAGTGAAGAAAATGAATGAATATAGACAACATTACAATACATCTTGTATGGAGCACTGTATTGAAGTAGCATATATTTCATATTTAATATGTAAAAAATTTAATTTAGATTATGTATCTGTTGCAAGAGCAGGAATCTTGCATGATTTTTTCTTATATGATTGGAGAATGCCACATAAAGATAAAGTTAAGGGAAAGCATGCTTTTTCGCATCCAAGAATTGCTTTAAATAATTCAAAAAAATTTTTTGAGCTAAATGAAAAAGAACAAGATATTATATTAAAGCATATGTGGCCAGTTACATTATTTAAATTTCCTAGATATAAGGAAACTTTTATAATAACATTAATTGATAAATATAGTGCTTTACGATCATTTAAAAAGTATTATGTTAAATACTTTAGATTACAAAATTTAAAAACATATATAAAACCTGCATAGTATTAATTAAATTAAAAAAGGTTTTATTATTTAGTCAGTATAAATAATAAATTAGTAATCCAAATTATAAAAATAGATCAAAAGAAATAAGATGTAAGATACAAAAATATAAGATATAATAAATCTTAAAATAATGATAAAGATGGAGATAGATAAAAAATGCAAAACTTATTAGGAGAACTTAACCCAGAACAATGCGAAGCAGTGAAAAAAACTGAAGGTCCATGCCTTGTAATAGCAGGAGCTGGAAGTGGAAAAACAAAAGTATTAACATATAAAGTAGCTTATTTAATGCAAGAAAATGGTGTTAAACCATGGAATATTTTGGCGATAACTTTTACAAACAAAGCAGCAAATGAGATGAAAGAAAGAGTTCAAGCATTAGTTGGTGATGCAATCAATGATATTTGGCTTGGAACATTTCATTCTATTTGTGTTAGAATTTTAAGAAAATTTATTGATAGAATTGGGTATGATCATTCATTTGTAATATTTGATACAAGTGACCAAAAAACGTTAGTAAAAAAATGCCTAAAAGAACTTAATATAGATCCAAAGTTATTTACAGAAAAATCTGTTATAACTGAAATTAGTAATGCAAAAAATGAAATGTTAACACCTGAAAAATATGCAGAGAAATTTGCAGGAGATTATAGAAAAGGAATAATTAGTAAGATTTATACATTATATCAACAACGCCTTAAAGAAAATAATGCTGTAGATTTTGATGATATTATAAATTTTACAATTAAGATTTTGCAGGATAATGGTGATATTCTTGCGTATTATACAGATAAATTTAAATATGTATTAGTAGATGAATATCAGGATACTAATAAAGCTCAATTCATGCTAGTATCATTACTTGCATCAAAGTATGGAAACATTACAGTAGTAGGTGATAATGACCAAGGAATATACAGTTTTAGAGGAGCGGATATTAGCAATATATTAAATTTTGAAAAAGACTTTCCCGGTACAAAAATTGTTAAACTTGAGCAAAATTATCGTTGCACAGGAAATATATTAAAAGCTGCAAATGCTGTAATTAAGCATAATGAAAGCAAATATGATAAAAAACTTTGGACTGAAAATGATGAAGGTGCTTTGCCATATATCTTTTGTGGAGATGATGAATATGAAGAAGCTAATTTTATAGTAGAACAAATAAATCATTTAAGAACAGAAGAATATTCTAAATATTCTGATTTTGTAGTGCTATACAGAATGAACTCACAATCTAGAGCTATTGAGGATATTTTAAGAAGAGAAAATATACCTTATAAAATTGTTGGTGGCCTTAAATTCTATGAAAGAAAAGAGATAAAAGATATTATTGCTTATCTAAGGTTGATAAGCAATCAATCAGATAATCTATCTTTAACTAGAATAATAAACGAACCTAAAAGGGGAGTTGGAAAAACTAGTTTAGATAATATAGAAAATTTAGCAATAGAAAATCAAACATCAATGTATGAAATTATAAAAAATGCGGATAAATACATTCCTAGAATTTATTCAAATACAAGAGATTTTATAAATGTTATAGAAGAGCTAAAAACATTAGAATTGCCAGTGTCTGAGCTTATCAAAGAAACATTAAATAAAACAGGATATACGCAAAGCTTAAAAGATGAAGATTCAGTTGAAGCTGAAACAAGAATAGAAAACTTAGACGAATTTTTAACAGTAGCTATGGAATTTGAAAAAGAGGCTGCTGACAAATCATTAGATGAATTTTTACAAAGTATTTCACTTTCAAGTGATACTGATGAATTAGAAGATAATAATGATATGGTTACATTAATGACATTACATAGTGCAAAAGGTTTGGAATATCAAACTGTATTCTTAGTAGGAATGGAAGAAGGAATATTTCCAGGATACAAATCAATGGATAATCCTCAAGACCTAGAAGAAGAAAGAAGAATTTGCTATGTTGGAATAACAAGAGCAAAAAGATTTTTATATATAACTTTTGCTAGAAAAAGAACAATATTTGGCTCAACTAGTTATAATCCACCATCAAGATTTATTAAAGAAATTCCTAAGGAATTGCTAGAAGGATATGATGATGCAATGGAAGAAAAGTCAAAAAGTGATGAATTTGAAGATAGTAACTTTGGTTGGGGATATGGAAAATCTTCTAGAAATAGTGGATTTGGAGAAAACTCAAGTGCATTTGGAAAGTATGGTAGTAGTAAAACTAACATTACAACATATAAAGCAAGTGAAAATGACTTATCAAAAGGAACTGGAGAAAGCAAATATAATTATAGAACAGCAGAAAGTTTCTTAGCATCAATACAAGCCAAGAAAAATACTGGTGTAGATATTGCAAAATATAAAGTAGGACAAAAAGTATATCATAAGAAATTTGGTAATGGAGTTATAACAAAATTAGAACAAGAAGCAGACGATATAAAGGTTGATATTGACTTTGAAAAATCTGGTCATAAACGATTAATGGCACAATTTGCAGGATTAGAAATATTAGAATAAGATTAAAGTTTAGCAAGTTTTTATTATATGTTAATAAATTGTTAAAAATAAGTATAGTAACTTTTTATATTTATTTTTTAATATTCAAAATTATTCTTAAATATATAAAAAGTTTTACTTATTAAAAAATATAGAAAGCACTATTAACAATATAATTAAAGAAAGATTAGATATATGAAGAAAAAAAAGATTTTAGTAATTGCATTATTAATAATTTTAGGTGTTATAATATCAACACTTATTGGATTTTATGTGGGAAATAATAGTGTAAGATTATGGATTGATAAAAATGTTTTAAAAAAAGATATTGGTGAAGAAAATTTACCTGCAATAGAAATAGATGAAGATAAAGATTTATCAGTATGTGCATATTCAAATTATGTTGCAACAGTAGAAAACAATACATTAACAATATATAATCAATCAGCGAAAGTTGATACTACTATAAGTGTATCAGTAACCAATCCAGAGTTCTTTTCTTGTGGAAAATACCTATTAATAGCAGATAAAGGGGCTTCAAATTTATATTTAATATATAATGATACATTGCAATGGCAAAAAACTTTAGACGGAAACATTTCACAGATAACTGCTAATGAAGATGGAGCAGTGGGTGTCTCTATTTCAGGGACAATTTACAAATCCATAGTAATAATGTATGATATTACAGGTGAAGAAATATTTAAAACATATTTATCAACGACGATTGCAACAGATTTAGCAATATCAAAAGATAGCAAGTATTTAAGCTTTGTAGAGATAAATACATCAGGAACTGTAATGGAATCTAAAATAAAGACAATTTCTGTAGAAAAAGCGAAAAATTCACCAAGTGAATCCATAATTTATACGTATACAACAAATAGTAATACTTTAATAACGAAAATAAAATATAATAAAGATAAATTGATTGCTTTTACAGATTCAAGCATCAATATATATTATAATGGAAATGAAGAGGAGTTAATTGAAATTAATTCTAATACAAAATTTGCTGACATAGATTTAGATGGATATATTTGTACAGTAGAAGAAAATTCAGATGGTTTATTAAATACAAAATATATTTTTAAAATTATGAATATAGAAAGTAGAAAAGAAAGCGAATATACAATAAATTATGCTATAAAAAATATATATTGTAATAAAGATATTGTGTTAGCTAATACAGGAAATGAAGCAAGTTTCATTAATGTAAATGGTTGGCTAGCTAAAAAATTCACTTCAATACAAAGCATTAGAAATATAAGTCTTGGAGAACATACAGTAGCTATTATATATAAAAACAGAATAGAGATTATAAATTTATAAGATAATAAATTATTATTATTTAATAAAAATATATAAATTAATTCAGTACAATGATTAATTATAAAAAATAAATTGCTAAAGGGAGGTTTGTATAATGGTTGATATTATTATTGTAGCGATAGTTGTAGTAGCTACATTGATAGGGGTAAAGAAAGGATTTACAGTATGTATAGTAAATATTTTCTCATTAATAATTGCACTAGCAGTCGCATTTGCACTATGTAAGCCAGTTGCAGGGGCAATAATGCAAAAGACAGCAGTGGATGAAACTATACAAAATACAGTAAAAAATGAAATTCCAATGGGAAATCAGGATATAAATGTAACAGTGGATTCAAATTTACCAGAAGGAATAAAAAATTATATAAATGGAGCAACTCAAAATATAAATGATACAAAAGATCAAGCAATTGATAATGCGTCAGCAGAAATTTCAAAGCAAGTGATTACTGTTGTGGCATTTGTAGTAATATTTATTATAGTAAAATTAATATTATCATTAATAAAAATATTATCAAAGATAATAAATAAATTGCCTGTTCTAAAACAGGTTGATAAAATTGGTGGTTTAGTATGTGGAGCATTAGAAGGGATATTAATTGTATATTTTGCATTTGCAATAATATCATTAATTTCACCAACTATGCAAGGAGGAAAATTATTAGAAAATATAAATAATTCATACTTAGGAAAGCAAATGTACAATAATAATTTAATTATAAATAAAATTTATAATAAATAAAATGGTTATATTTAGTAAATAATTTTTAAGTTTTTATATAAGTAAATAATCAAAATAAAAATGTTGAATAGAAGTTTTAAAATGAAAATAAATAATGCAAACTAAAATGCTTGATATTTAGTATACTTTTTGATATACTAATAAAAATAAAAAAATAGGAGAAAAATATGAGTCACGAAGATAATAACCATAATGGCAAGCACAGCAAAGAAAATGCATCAGAAGACAGAAATAAAAAGATTGTTAATAATAACAGTAATGTGAGCTATAAAAAGAAAACTAAAAAGGTAAAAAAACATAAAGTGGCTAAAAGAGTATTTTTAACGATATTAATAATTCTTTTAATAGCTGTAGGAATATTTATATATAATGTACAAAAAAATGGTGGTGGAATGGCAGGAATTGTATCCACTGTTATAGGAAGTAGTGCAGAAAAAGAGCAGAGTTTAGAGGATATATATGTTCTTGCAATGGGTAAAAGCCAAAATATGACAGATGCAATTATGGTAATAAAATATAGCCCTAAAAATCAACAAGCATCAATGTTTTCAATTCCAAGAGATACATTTGTAGGAACAGATAAGGATAAAGCTACGGCATGGGATAAGATTAATTCGAAGTACCAATTAGGTGCACAAAATACGATAGATGAAGTAAATAAATTAACAGGATTAAATATAAAATATTATTTAACAGTTGATACAAAAGCATTAAGAGATTTGGTAGATGCAATCGGTGGTGTTGACTTTGATGTACCAATTAACATGGACTATGATGATTGTACACAAGACTTGGAAATTCATTTGACAGCAGGAATGCAACATTTAAATGGACAACAAGCAGAAGGATTAGTACGTTTTAGACATAACAATAATGGAACATCATATTCAACAGAATATGGTGATAACGATTTAGGAAGAATGAAAACACAAAGAGAATTTATAAAAGTTGTATTAAAACAATTAATGAAAGCTGAAAATATAACAAAGATAAATCAATTAATGCAAATAGCACAAGAAGAAGTTGCAACTAACATTGAATGGGATGTTGCTAAAGATTATATACCAGCACTTTTAAAATTTAATACTGATAATTTAAAAACATCAGCACTTCCAGGGGTTGCACAATATTGTAATAAGGTAGCAGTATTTTTAGCTAATACAGATAAAGCTAAAGATATAGTAAAAGATTTATTTTTAACACAGCAGGATAATACACAAACTTCTGATGATGATACAACTGATAATACTACAGCTACAAATACAACAACTAAAAAAGATTTAAACGAAGTAAGAAAACAATTAGCATCAGGAGGAACAAGCTCTACACAATCAATAGATGCTTCAGAATTGAAAATAGAAGTTTTAAATGCAAGTGGAGCTTCAACAAAACTTACATCAGCATTAAAACAATTAGAAAATCAAGGATATAAAGTTACTAAAAAGGGAACTACAACACCAGTAGATAAAACAGTAATTATAGATAGAACTAATAATTCAATTGCAACTGAATACGCAATTAAGTCATTGATAGGAGTAGGGACAACTAAATCTGGAGAAAATAATTCCGATGTAGACTTCACTATCATATTAGGAAAAGATTATTAAAAATATAAATTATTTAAGAAAAATTAGACTCAGTGAGATTATAGATAAAGACTATAATTTCAAAGGGTCTCTTTTCTTTTAATATATATAAATAGAAAAGTAAAATAGTTTGCAAAGCTAATTAATATGCAAAATATGTAATAATTTGACGAACGATTTTTCTTGACTTAAAAAAAGATTTATAATACAATATTGACAAATTTACTTAACATATAAGTTTATTTTAATTTACATATTTATTTATAAGCATTATAATTTGTTCCTATAAATTTTTAATAGTATATTCAAAGAAATTATTTCTTTGTTATATTTGTTATAAAAATAATATTTATAATTTCTTTTATTATATTTGTTATAAAAATAATATTTATAATTTTTTTTATTACTAATTGTTATATTAATTATGTCTATGTAATTTTTTAGATCTTTTCAATTCCTTATGTGTTACTATAAATAATAATATTGCAAATATTCCAAGTAAAATCCAAATGATAGTTAAGTAATTAGAAGCATATACATCGTTCTGCGCAACTAAATCAGTAGTATAAGTTTTACCATCAATTGTATATGTTGCAGTTCCAAGTATTGTCCCTTTAGTTATTGGTGCAAGAGCTATATGAATTGTTATTTTAGGAGAAATATCAATAATTGTGTCATTTTTTAATAATGCCTTTAATTCGTTTTTTGCAACTAAATTTAAATTCTTAGTTTCTGAAGAACCATTAAATATTTTGGTCGAAGTAACTAAAGAATTTTCAGCTATTAGTGTTTTATATGAATATTTATTAAATCCATATTCAAAAAGTTTTTTGCAATCGCTTTCACGTGAAGTATTAAAGTCAGTAGTATTGTCAGAGTGAAGTACGACAACAATTAAATTTCTATCATTTTTTGTAGCTGTTGCAATTATACAATACTGTGCTGCATCAGTATATCCTGTCTTAAAACCAGTAGCATATTGATAGTATCCAGATCTTGCTCTATGAAGTAATAAGTTAGTAGTATTAAAAGTTCTCTCTTCTCCATCATATACATTTGAAGAAGGAAGGCTACAAGAAAAAGTAGCAACAGTGCTTACTAACAAAGGTATTTTCCTGGCATATTTGCAAAGTAAAGCTAAGTCATAAGCAGTAGAATAATGATCATCTGAATGGATTCCATTAGGATTTACGAAATGTGTATTTTGAGTTCCGATTTCAGTAGCTTTTGCATTCATCAAGTCAGCGAAGCTAGCTATAGAACTAGTAAAAGAATCTTTAGAAGTCTGTGATTCATCAGTGGGATAATCATTGGTACAATTATTTGAAATATATTGAGCAAGAACAAAAGCAGCATCATTTGCAGAAGCAATCATTAAAACATTTAGTAAGTTTCGAATTGTTATTTTTTCTCCAACTTGTAAATTCGCTATAGAATAACTATATGGAACACTATGCACGGCATAATAGCTTACTGTAGCTATAGAATCCAAATTATTACATTTTTCAGTAGTTAGAATAGCAGTCATAACTTTAGTAGTACTAGCTGGGTACATTTTGGCATAAGCATTTTTTTCATAAAGAATTTTATCATTATCCTCGTCAATCAAAATGCAAGCTTCAGAATTAATATCTAAACTTTCAGAATTTATAGTACTAGTTGTAGTAATAGAAGCAAAGCAAAAATTACTAAAAAAGACTATTAAGATAAGAATTATGGAAAAATATATTTTTAAATATTTAAAATTAAAATAATTCAATATTGATCTCCTAAACAAAAATTATTATATATAAAAATTGAAACTAATCAATACATGACTAAAATAATATAAATTTATTAAGGTCTAATTTGATTTTAACGTGTTTCATTTTATAAATTTTACTTAAGGTAATAAAAATGTACTTACTAATAATAACAGTAATTATTAAAGAAATCAAGAAAAATTTGAATTAATTTGAAATGTAGGATTAATTTTAATTATCATTATATTAGGGCATTATTGAATTATAAAATTATAGAATGATTGTATTATTAAATTAATAAAAATTCTTAATTTTATAAATAAAATAATTGAAAGTCATTCATTTAAAAGATTTAATAATAAATTAGAAAAAAATTAGAAAAAATTAGAAAAAATTAGAAAGGAAGAATATGATTCAAGAAAAAATAGCTAAAATCAGTAAGAAACAAAAGATAATTATTATAATTCTTATATTAATAAGTATGCTTATAGTATTTATTTGGATTTACAAAATGTTTTACACAGATGATGAACAAAATGTGGATTTATCAAGTGAAAATATTATTGAAGAAAATTTTCTTGAAGGGCAGGAAGAAGAACAAGATAGTAAGATAGGAATTTTACAAAATAATAAAAATAAAATAATAGTTGATGTTATAGGAGAAGTAAATAATCCAGGAGTTGTTACTTTAAATAATGGAGCTAGAATTATTGATGCAATAAAAGCAGCGGGCGGTAAGACAGAAGAAGCGGATTTATCAAAAGTAAACTTAGCTTATGTATTAGAAGATGGAGTTCAGTTATATATACCTAAGATAAATGAAGATAAAAATAAAGATAATCAAGAGATAACTCAAGAAAGTTCAGTTAAAATAGAAGATTTGGAATCTAAAGAAAACACACAAGTTGAATATATAAGAACTGATGCTGGAGAAGAAGGTATAATAACAACGGAAGTGCAATCTAGTGCAAACAGTTCAAGTAATAATTCTAAAGATAGTATAAAAGAGAAAATTAATATAAATAATGCAAGTAAAGAAAAATTAGAAGAACTATCTGGAGTAGGACAATCAATAGCACAAAAAATCATAGAATATAGGCAAAAAAATGGAAGATTTAAAACAATAGAAGATATAAAAAAAGTTTCGGGAATAGGAGAGAGTAAATTCAATAATATAAAAGATAATATAAAAGTAAAATAAAATCAGTAAAAATTTTATTAAATCTAACAGTATATCAATTATAAAATATAAAAACATGAAAATATAACATACAAAATCTAAAATGCAAAATACAAAATGTAAAATAAAAAATATAAAATGTAAAATAAAAAATATAAAATATAAAATATAAAATAAAAAATGTAAAATATAAAATGTAAAATATAAAATATAAAATAAAAAATGTAAAATATAAAAT
>JBPOHA010000028.1:0-2506 GCA_052036095.1 Bacillota bacterium | reverse complement strand
CATAGGACCATTACAAGTACAGCAATCTTAAAAAACAAAAATAGGATAAATTATAGCATATGCAGGATATTAAAGTGAACCTAAAATAGATTTATCAAAATGGAGAAATTATTTCTTAAAACCAATTATAATGTTAGCTATTCCATTAGGAATATTATTAAAAGTACAAAACCATTTAAGTGCTGGTATAGTTATGGCAACAGTTATGATTATAATGACATTTATGAGTGGTATTAATTTAAAAGACATTGCAGCTAATATATCATTAATTTTAGTAGGGGGAGTAGGAATACTCTTAGCGAATAAAGATAAACTTACTGGAGGATTTAGATCAGATAGAATTGAAGCATGGTTACATCCTTGGGAAAATTCAAGTGGTACTGCTTACCAGACAATACAAGGATTATATGCAATAGGCTCAGGCGGTTTGTTTGGTGTAGGGCTTGGACAGAGCAAACAGAAATATCTATACATACCAGAAGCACACAATGACTTTATATTCGCAATATTAGCAGAAGAATTAGGATTCGTAGGGTGCGGAATAGTATTAATTTTATTTGCACTATTTGCAATAAGGGGATCATTAATAGCAATTCGCGCAAAAGATAAATTTGGAAGTTTAGTAGCAATAGGAATTACAACCTTAATATCAATTCAAGCTATATTAAACATAGCAGTTGTAACAAATACAATTCCTAATACAGGAATTTCACTACCATTTCTAAGCTACGGCGGAACTTCATTGATGATATTATTATCAAGTGTTGGAGTATTACTAAACATATCAAGAACAGCAAAAAAAATGTAATTGACTGAATAAAATAAGAAAAAAATTGATTATGAAATTAAACTATAATAGTAGGATATAAAACTAATTAAAAAAATTTATAAAAATATAAGAGGAGGTGATAGAATGAAAGTTGTAATAGCGGCAGCAGGAACTGGAGGACACATAAATCCTGGGATAGCAATAGCAAATAAGATAATGCAAGAAGAGCCACAATCAAATATTATATTTATAGGAACCAAAAGAGGATTAGAAACAGACTTAGTACCAAGAGCAGGATACACTTTAAAAACAATTGAAAGCTATGGAATTTCAAGAAGTTTCACACTAAAAAATATACAACGACTATTAAAAACGATTCATTCTATTAAAGAAGCAAAAAATATATTAAAAGAATTTAAGCCTGACATAGTAATTGGGACAGGCGGATATATATGCATATCGGTGTGTGAAGCTGCAAAAAAGTTAAAGATTCCATATATATTACATGAAAGCAATGCACAGCCAGGAGTTGCAACAAAACTCATGGCAAAAGATGCAAAAGAAGTCTTATTAGGTTTTAAAGAAGCAAAAAATAAAATAACAGCTAATGCAACAATTGCAGTAACTGGTACACCAACAAAAAATAAAAAATTAGAATTAACTCAATCAGAGATTATTCAAAGAAAAAAAATATTAGGATTTGAAAATGACAAGCCTTTAGTATTAGTATTTGGAGGAAGCCAAGGTGCAAAAAGCATAAATACTAGTATGGAAGGAATAATAAAGGATAATAAGAATAACGATTATTACATAATATGGGCAGCAGGTCCAGAGCAATATGAAATAGTAAAAAACGATTTGATGAAATATAAAATAGATATAGAAAAAATAAATGGAATAAAAGTATTACCATATATATATGACATGGAAAATGTAATGAATATAGCAGATTTAATAGTATGCAGAAGCGGAGCGATGACGATAACTGAAATAGAAAAGATAGGAAAGCCAGCAATATTTATACCATTTCCGTATGCAACAGAAAATCATCAAGAACGTAATGCACGAGTATTAGAAGAAGCAGAGGCTGCCAAAGTAATACTAGACAAAAACTTAACTCAAAATAAATTAAATAGCACAATAAATGAATTAGTACAAGATAGAGATATAATAAATCAAATGGGTAAAAAATCAGAAAAGCTTTCAATAAAAAATGTAGAAGAGAGAATATATGTAGAAATAAAAAAAGTATTAAATTCATAAAAATGTAAGAGGAGAAAAACGGTATGAGAAAAAATGAAAATGGTTCAGTAACATTAATAGTATTAGCAACAGTTCTAACTATAATTATAATATTATTTAGTTATTTAACGACAGTTTCATTAAAAAGAAAATCGCAAATAGTTGAAACTATGGAACTTCAAAATGCATATTCAAGCGATATAGATGTAGACTATGCAGAGAGATTAGCAAAAGAAAAAATTAAAATTTCAGATATTAGAGGAGTATCTGAACCACAGTCAACAACTAATAAAACAACAGTATATGATGATAATAATGTAGAAGTACAATTACCAGCAGGATTTATAATAGCAGCTGATTCAGCAACAACAATAGCAGGAGGAGTAGTAATAGAAGATGTAAGTGCAAATGATGAAAATTCAAAAGGAAATCAATTTGTATGGATACCATGTACATTAGATGGAGCAAATGAAAGTGTACAATTAGGAAGATATA
>JBPOHA010000044.1:0-9337 GCA_052036095.1 Bacillota bacterium | reverse complement strand
GATGAATAATTAAAAGCAATATTAGTTATATATATAATTGATAAATATATATAGATATAAAAAAATAATAAAAATAAGAAATATAATAAAAATAATAAAATAAGAAATATAAAAAATCTTAAAAAACAAAATCACAAAATTATCAGAGATATTAAATTATATAATAATATATAAATGCTAAAATATTAATAGAAAGAGATGGATAAATGAAAGTATTAGCAATAGACACATCATCAGAGGTATGCTCTGTAGCACTGTTAGAAAATGAAATTGTAATAAAAGAATTACACAATGAAAACAAAAAAGAACATTCTCAAACTCTTATGCCAATGGTTGATGAACTTATGAAATCATCAGGGGAAAATCTTGATAATATTGATTTATTAGCATGTGGAAAAGGTCCAGGTTCTTTTACAGGAATACGTATAGGAATAGCAACAATTAAGGCTTTTTCAGATGCAAAAAATTTGCCAATGGCAGGAATTGATTCTCTAGAAGCATTAGCCTATTCAGTAATAATGAAAAAAGGAAAGAATAATTGTAAAATTCTTTCTATGATAGATGCAAGAAATGGAAATGTATATTTTGCAGTATATAGATTTAAAAATGATAATCTCTCAATATATAAAAATGCTGAGATTCGAAGTTTATCTGAAATTGCAAATTACATAAATTTATTAGAGCCTTTATATATTGTTGGTGATGTAAAACCAGGAGTTTTAGATCCACTATTAAAAGCAATAAAGTCAAGAGAAGAAGCAGAAGGAAGAGATGTATTCAAGTATGAATATGTTACTGATTTACCAACAATGGCAGAAGCAATAGGAGTTGCTGCTACTGAAAAATATAATTTAGGCACAATAGTTGATATAACTAGCATTTCACCAATGTACATTAGAAGACCACAAGCTGAGAGAAAGTTAAATGGTGAAAATATACAATCTAATGAAGGTGATGACATTTCAATTTTGGAAATGTCAGTGACTGACTTAGAAAAAATAAAATCTGAGTATGAAAAATATCCTAATATATGGGATTTAAGAACATTAGAAGAAGATTTTAAAAATTCAAAGTATATTGTAGCTAAAAGGAATAATGAGGTTTTAGGATTTCTTGGATATAGAATAGTAATGGATGAATTGGAAATAATGAATATTGTTACAAGAATTGATAGAAGAAATCAAGGTACAGCTTCTAATCTATTAAGTTACGTTGTAAGACAAAAAGATTTAGATAAAATTAATCTTGAAGTAAATGAGCATAATATTACAGCAATTAATTTATATAAAAAGTTTGGATTTAGACGAGTAGGATTAAGAAAAAAATATTATAATAATACAGATGATGCAATACTAATGTCAATGTAGGTATTAAGAAACACTAATAAATTTAGGAGGATAAAAAATGAAAAAAACTAATGAGGTATCATATAAAAGTTTGAAGTATAAATGCAATCCAGATGTTTTTAAATTTGAAACAACTGAAGAACTAACTAGCAATTACAAAGGGATAGGCCAAGAAAGAGGAATTGAATCTCTTGAATTTGGTCTTACAGTTGATACTAAGGGATATAATGTATATCTTGAAGGACCAACAGGTTCAGGAAAAACAACATATACAAAAACATATTTAAATAAATTATCAAAAAATAAAAAGACGCCATCTGATTGGTGCTATATATATAATTTTGACAATCCAAATGAGCCAGTAGCAGTAAGCATGCCAGCAGGTGAGGGCAACAATTTTAAAGATGCAATGGATAAGTTCATTAAAGAAATAAAAATTGATATAAAAAATACTTTTAAAAATGAAGATTTTGAAAAAGAAAAAGGAATTATTACTAAAGAATATCAAGAAAGAAGAACGAAATTATTAGAAAATCTTAATAAAAAATCAGAAAAATATGGTTTTCAAGTTAAAAGTGCAGACAATGGTATTTATATGATGCCAATAGTAGATGGAAAAGTAATAAAGGAAGAAGAATTCGATAAATTAGATGAATCAGTAAAAAAAGAGTATGAAGACAAATCAACTATTGTTCAAGAACAGATAATTCAAGTTATTGCTGAGATAAAAAAACTCGATAATGAATCAGAAAAGAAGGTTTCAGAATGGCAGTCAAATGTTGCTCTTCTAACAATAGAAGGCCATATATCTTATGTAAAATCAAATTTTAAAAGAAATAAAAAAATAACAAACTTCTTAGATGGAGTTAAAAAAGATATATTAAAGAATATTTCTAAATTTTTAGAAGATGATAAAAAAGAAAAGCAAGCAGAACCAAGAACACCAGATACAAAACCATGGGACAATTATAGAGTAAATGTTTTTATAGATAATAGTAAAACAGAAGGTGCACCAGTAATAATGGATTCAAATTATAGTTTTACTAATTTATTTGGTAGACTAGAATATGAAAATTACTATGGAATGTTAAAAACAGATTATACAATGTTAAGACCAGGACTTTTACAACAAGCTAATGGTGGATATATAATGTTTCAAGCAAGTGATTTATTATCAAATCCATTATGCTATGATTATTTGAAAAAAGTATTAAGAAATAAAGAAATTGGAATAGATAATTCAATAGATCAAAAATCATCAATGGTGCTTATTTCATTAAAACCAGAACCTATTCCATTAGACTTAAAGGTAATATTAATAGGAAATGAAAATGTATATCAAACATTACTTGCAGTAGATGAAGAGTTTAGAAAATTATTTAAAATAAAAGTAGAATTTGAAGATGATGCAAATCTTGATGAAAAAAATCTCGAAGATTTAGCAGGGTTTGTACATGGATTTTGCAATGATGAAGAATTACCACATCTAGACAAAGAAGCAGTTGCAAGACTCGCTGAATATTCTTCAAGACTTGCTGAAAATCAAGAAAAATTATCTACAAAATTTGGAGAGATGTCACAGGTAATTGTTGAAGCGGCTACTTGGGCTAAAATAGATAAAGAAAAAGTTGTAACAGCAGAGTATTTAGAAAAAGCTTTAAAAGAAAGAGTTAATCGTGTTAAAAAATATGATGAAAAATATACAGAAATGATTAACAACAAAGTTTTATTAATAGATACACAGGGTTCTAAAATAGGACAGATTAATGGATTAACAGTAATGACAATTGGAGATTATAGCTTTGGAAAACCAGTAAGAATCACAGCAAATGCGTATACTGGAAAAAGTGGAATTATAGATATAGAAAGAGAAGTAGAACTTTCGGGATCATCACATTCAAAAGGAATAATGATTTTAAATGGATATTTAGGAGAAAAATTTGCAAAAGATATGCCCCTTGCTTTAACTGCTAGTATTTGTTTTGAACAATTATATAATGGAGTTGATGGAGATAGCGCATCTAGTACAGAACTATACGCATTACTTTCAAGCTTATCAGGAGTTCCGATTAATCAAGCAATAGCAGTAACTGGATCTGTAAACCAAAAAGGTGAGATACAAGCTATTGGTGGAGTAAATGAAAAAATAGAAGGCTTTTTTGAAATTTGCAAATTAAGAGGACTAACAGGCGAGCAAGGAGTCATGATTCCAAAAACTAATATAACGAATTTGAATTTAAACGATGAAGTAATACAAGCAGTAAAAGATGGAAAATTCCATATATATGCTGTATCTAATGTGGATGAAGGAATTGAAATATTGACTGGAGTTCCAGCAGGAAAAAATGATATGCCAGGTACAATCAATTATCTTGTATATCAGACTTTGAAAAAATTTGCAAAAGCAAGCAAAGATGCAGAAGAGTAAAATAAAAAGTTTTATAAATCAGTATTATTATATATATAAAAGCTATATTTTGCAGTAAATTATATGAATATATAAATAGATTAGAATCACTTATATAATCAAGAAAAATAATAAGATAAATTGAAGAAAGGACTAGCATGAAAGATAAAAAATACATCAGAAATTTTAGTATAATTGCTCACATTGATCATGGAAAATCAACTTTAGCAGATAGATTGATTGAAATGACAGGAGCCCTTTCCAAAAGAGAAATGACTGAACAAGTCTTAGATAACATGGATATAGAAAAAGAGAGAGGTATCACAATCAAATCTCAAGCCGTAAGAATGAAATATAAAGCATCGGACGGAAACGAATATGAGATTAATCTAATTGATACCCCTGGTCATGTTGACTTTAATTATGAGGTTTCAAGAAGCTTAGCAGCATGCGAAGGAGCAGTTCTCGTAGTAGATAGTACACAAGGAGTTGAAGCACAGACATTGGCTAATGTTTATTTAGCATTAGACAATAATTTAGAGATAATTCCAGTAATCAATAAAGTAGATTTACCAAGTGCAAGACCAGACGAAGTAAAAAATGAAATAGAAGAGATAATAGGAATTCCAGCTCAAGATGCACCTTGTATTTCTGCAAAAACTGGACTTAATGTAGACCAAGTATTAGAGAGAATTGTTAAGGACATCCCAGCTCCAAGTGGAGATGAAAATGCTCCACTTCAAGCATTAATATTTGATTCAATATATAATGATTATAAAGGTGCATTAGCTTATGTACGAATAAAACAAGGAAGTGTAAAAGTAGGAGATGAGATTAGATTAATGTCTAATAATACTCATTTTACAGTTACAGAACTTGGATATTTTGAACCAGGAAAATATGAAACTACTGGTGAATTGACTGCAGGAGAAGTTGGATACATAGTGGCTAGTATAAAAAGCCTATCAGATATTCGAGTAGGTGATACAATTACAAATGATGATAATCCTTCACAAAAGCCACTACCTGGTTATAAAAAGGCAATTCCAATGGTATATTGTGGAATATATCCAATGGATGGAAGTGATTATGAAAATCTAAAAGTAGCACTTGAAAAATTGCAGTTAAATGATGCTGCACTCGAATATGAACCCGAAACATCAAGAGCTTTGGGCTCAGGATTTAGATGCGGATTTTTAGGATTATTACATCTTGAAATAATTGAAGAAAGATTAGATAGAGAATTTGATTTAAGTTTAATTACAACTGCACCATCTGTTATTTATAAAGTACATAATACAGATGGAACAGTAGAAGATTTATATAATCCAGCAGATTTACCACCACAAGCTAATATAAAATATATGGAGGAACCTTATGTTGAAGCAAGCATAATTACCCCAAAAGATTTTGTAGGAAATGTAATGCAATTATGCCAAGATAGACGTGGAATTTATATAGATATGAAATACTTAGATGAATCAAGAGTAACATTAAGATATGAACTACCATTAAATGAAATTATATATGATTTCTTTGATAACTTAAAATCAAGAACAAGAGGTTATGCTTCATTAGACTATGCATTAAAAGAATATAAAGAATCAGAACTTGTAAAACTAGATATATATGTAAATAATGAACCTGTTGATGCACTTTCATTTATAGTACATAAATCAAATGCATACTCAAGAGGAAGAACATTAGTACAAAGATTAAAAGAAGAAATTCCAAGACAACTATTTACAATACCAATTCAAGCAGTAATAGGAGGAACCATAATAGCAAGAGAAACAATCTCAGCTCTTAGAAAAGATGTTCTTGCAAAGTGCTATGGAGGAGATATTACAAGAAAGAAAAAATTATTAGAAAAGCAAAAACGTGGCAAAAAGCGTATGCGTGAATTTGGAAATGTAGAAATACCTCAAGAAGCATTTTTAAATGTATTAAAAGCAGATGAAAGGAATAGTTAGTGAAAATGGAAAAAGATGAAGGATACCAAGATAAAATAGAAGGAAGAAACAGTGTATTAGAGTTGCTCAAGTCGGGGAAAGACATTAATAAACTATTTATACAAAAAGGTGAAAGACAAGGATCAATTAACGATATAATAAAACTTGCTAAAGATAACAAAGTTGTAATTTCAGAAGTAGAAAAAGTAAAATTAGATCAAATGTCAGAAACTCATAATCATCAAGGAGTAATAGCCGTCGTTCCACCTTTTGAATACTGCGAAGTTTCAGATATTTTAGAATTAGCAAAGCAAAAAAATGAAAAACCTTTTATATTAATATTAGATGGAATTGAAGATCCTCATAATCTAGGGTCAATAATAAGAACAGCAGAATGTAGTGGAGTACATGGAATAATATTGCCAAAAAGACGCTCAGTATTAGTAAATAGCACTGTAAGTAAGACATCAGCAGGCGCTGTAGAATATATGAAAATAGCATTAGTAAATAATTTAAATGATACAATAAAATATTTAAAAGAAAACGATGTATGGATTTATGGAACGGATATGAATGCTACAAAATATTATAATGAGGAAAAATATGATGCAGGAACGGCAATAATAATTGGGAGTGAAGGATTTGGAATGAACAAATTAGTAAAAGATAATTGCGATTTCTTAATAAAAATTCCAATGAAGGGAAAAATAAATTCATTAAATGCATCAGTATCAGCAGCAATAGTTATGTACGAAGTAATGAATCAAAAAAATAATAAATAAGATTTACAATATAAGGACTGAAACAAATAAGCAATCTAATAATAAATAAATTTATAAAATAAATTTAGATAATTAATAAAAAAAATAGAAATAGCTAATTAGTGCACAACTAAAATTAAATTTAAGCTAAAATAGCTAGTAACATAAAAAAGGAAGGAGAGCTTAAAATTGAAACATAAAAATTACAAGAAAATATTCATTATTATAAGTATAATAGTTACAATAATATTGATAGCAGGACTATGGCTTTTCTTTAATACTGACTTTTTTAGAACTAAAAGAGGCACATTCTTTAGATATTTTGAAACAACAAAAGATGCACTAAGTTTATTAGATACTTCTGATTTCA
Organism: Bacillota bacterium; assembly: GCA_052036095.1. Taxonomy (GTDB): domain Bacteria; phylum Bacillota; class Clostridia; order TANB77; family CAG-508; genus CAG-793. Next base: position 2,501 of record JBPOHA010000044.1, on the reverse strand, counting down.
CATCTTATAATAATGCAAAAGAAACGAAAACATATATTAGAAAAGCTGAAATGAATATATTATCATCAAATAATATTGCAGACAGCAATATACTAGATAAAATTAAAATGACATTGACAGAGAAAAATGATTACAAAAACGAAAAAGCAAATGTAGAAATTTCTATAAAAAGTAGCAATCAAGAACTAGCTACTATTTCATATATAAGAGATAAAAATGTATATGGAATTTATTGTCCATTAGTTTCAAACGGATATGTGAGTATAAGAAATGAAAATCTAAAACAGCTAACAACCAATTTAGAACAAGGAAGTTCAATAACAGTTATAGGTTCAATAATTGAAAAACTAGGATTAAAAATGTCAGACATAATTCCAAATGAAGTAATGCCAATAAAAATGGACAAAGTATTAGAAATAACTAAAATACAACAAAGTCATATAGATTCTTATTATAAGATAATAAAAAATAATGTTCCTAATAATGCTTACACTAAAAATTCAAATGATAAAATAAAAATAGAAGAAACAAATTATAAAGTAAACTCATATATATTATCTTTAGAAGAAAAGGACAGTGCTAATTTAGAAATAGCACTATTAGAGAAATTATCACAAGATAGCATAATGATGGATTTCATAACATCAAAAGCGAAACTATTAAATATGAATGAAGAATACACAGATATAAATACACTAAATCAAAAAATGCAAAATAAAATATTAGAATTAAAGGCTAATCCAATAAAAGCAGAAAAATTTGAAATGATAGTAAGTGAATACAAACAAAAAAACATTCAAACTAAAATAAAGATAGGAAACAATACTTTTATAATAAATCATATAAAAGATGATAACGGCGAAACATCTATTTTTACAATTAACGATACAAGCTTTAAAATAAATAAAAAGGAATCAACATATACAATAAAAATTTCTACAGTTGCAGATGATACAAATAAATCTATTGAAATTGTATATAACAAATTAGGTGATATAGAAAACAACAACATAACGAATACTGCCAAAATCACATTAACAAATGGAATAAAAACAATTGTATTTAATTACAACGATCAAGTTAATTTTACAGATGATATAGGAAGTCTTGAAAATTTTTCAGGAAATAATATAGTAGTATTAAATGAATTCAATTCAAGCAAAGTAAATGAATTTATAAAAAACTTAAAAATCAAGATTAATCAAGTATATGTAAATAAAGGTTCAACTATTGGAATAAATTTAGATCCAATTTTTGAATAAAGCAGATATAAAAAGGATAACCCAAAGTCTTTAAGATTACGTATGCATATATGAAAATATGAAAAAATTTGAAATATAAAAATAAAAAAATATAGGTTTACAATAGATATGTCACACTTAGAATAAAAATATAAAAAACGAAATATAGGTTCACAATAGATATGTTACATTTAGAATAAAAATATAAAAAAACGAAAATAATTGACACCATCTAGAAAAAGTGCTATACTAATATCGTAACATTGTTTTTTTACAAAATAGTAAATTAAAAAAAGGAGAAAATTGCATGACCAGAAAAGAAATAGTGTTACTACTGTATGTGACCGGAACATTTAAAAAAAATGGCAAAAAACCGGTGCTAATGCAAGTAGGACAACGGTTCAAGAACTACGTATTTAATGTAAAAGATTTTGAGGAATTTGACAAGGTATACCATTCCGTGGTAACTTGTCAGTATTATAATTGGGAGAAAAAAGAAGTTCCACCAAAAAAGGCCCAATTTGTCATTTTTAAAATGAAAAATTGAAAATTTTCTTGTTTTTAATTTAAAAGAGAAGCTATAAAATTTTATAGCTTCCCTTTTTATTTTATACTTTGTATAAAAATTAAAATTAATCTTATAAAATATAAAAATTAAAATTAATCTTATAAAATAATCGAAATAAAAGAGAAATATAACAAAAAGTAACTTTATAACTTTTTACAAATTATAATTAATTTTATAGTTCTATAATAAAAGTTTGATTGAAACAACCTAACTTTTAATGTTAAACTAGATAAAAGATAAAATAAAGAAAGATAAAAACGTATTAAGTAGAAAAATAAGAAAGTTTACATAAATATACAAACTCGACATTAATATAAGCATAGATACAGAAAAAGCACAGATATATAAAGACAAAAATTGACATAAAAACAAATACATAAATGTAAAGGCAGATATGATATTTTAAGAAAAATAAATAAAATGTTTTAGGATTAAAAATGAGAGCAAAGGCTAAAATAAAAAAAATGGTCAATTGTAAAAGTAAATGCAAGAATGTAAAGGTAAATGCAAGTTGTAAGACTAAATGCAAGTCCTAAGGATTAAAGAGGAAAAAAACTTGATTTTCTTCCTTTTTTAGTGTAAAATTAAATGCAAATAAGCAAAAAAATTGCAAGTTTAAAAAGCTAAATTGTATTTCGAATTTTTGGTGTAAGACTAAATGCAAGTTAGCTTAAAAGAGAGTATGAAATTGT
>JBPOHA010000060.1:0-32480 GCA_052036095.1 Bacillota bacterium | reverse complement strand
AAAAAGATCAAAGTTTTATAGATAATATAAAGTAAGTTTTTTATTTTAATTTGATAAATCTAATTTTAATTAAAATAATGAAATGTTCTTATACAAAATTAGCACAATATATATGCTGGTAAAATTTATTGGCTAGAATATCATGCTTCCGACCTGATTGCGCGAGTTCGATTCTCGCTACCCGCTCCAATAATGAGGTTGGTCGCACCAAGCACAACATCAGTAATAACAAGAGCTTTAGAAATCTTTTCCAGGGTTCTATCTTTATAATAAGCTGTATTGATTTTGAAATTAAAAAACTAAAATAATATTATCAATTAATAAATTTTTTCCATAAAATTGCATAAAATATATTATAATTATTATATAAATATCTTGATTTTTTTATGAAAAAATTGTATAATAATTACAGTAAATGTTTTCGCTTGTGGTTGGCGCGAGTAATAAATGATACCATTTTGAAAAATGTTCTCGCTTGTAGCTGGTTTGCGAGTAAAAAATTATGCTATTTTGTAAATTATTGCCAGTGCTCTTCGGAACATTGGCTTATTTTTATTATAGGAGTTGCTGATGGTATTAGAAGAAGGATATGTGTATCATATAAAAAACGAATTTTTTGAATTTGTGAATGATGATAAATTAATGGTTAATCATGAAGGAAATGCAACAAGGCCAAATTATTTTTGCATCAAAGGTGACGAAGACGGATTAATGTGGTTTATTCCTATGAGTAGTAGAGTTGAAAAGTATAAGAAGATAATGAATAATAAAATAGATAAGTATAAAAGATGTGATACAATAATTATTGGGGAGTATAGAAGAAAAGAACAGGCTTTCTTATTACAAAATATGTTTCCAATAACTCAAAAGTATGTAGATCATATTGATACTGTTGGAGGAAAAGCACAAAAGGTTCAAACAAAAGTAAGAGAGCAGATATTAGAAAAAGTTGATAGAATATTTAGTCTAAAACAAAAAGGAATAAATTTAATATTTCCAAATGTGGATAGAATTGCTAGGCTCTTATTAGAAGAAAATAAAAATTAACTATTATATTTCTGCAATATTGAATAATATGAAAGGAGAACTTTGATGATACTTGAAGAAATAAAATCAACTTGTAAATATGTTGAGATGAATTCAAAACATGTTAAAATAAATTATAATGCATTAAATGATTTTTCTAAAAAAATAGATAACATTAAAATCGAAAATTGGTTAGTATCATCACCATTTAAGCTATTAGAGTTAGATACTCAGACAATAGTCAATTTCCTTTTAATATTTGAATCAATAGATTTTTCATTTTGGGGGAATCCAAAATGGGAAATTAAAATAGACAATACTGTTTTAGATGGAAGCATTGCATTAATGTATTGCTTATTAAAATATATAAAAGAAAATGGAACAGATTTGTCTAATTTAAGTGAAGAAGAATTTGCTATTTTACTAAAAGGTAATACTGAGATTCCATTGCTAAATGAAAGATATAAAATTATTAAAGAATTAAGTAAAATTGTAAAAGAAAAAATGAACGGAAATTTTTATGGTTATATAAAGGAAATAAATATAGATAAAAAACTATTTGAAGTTATTATTGAAAATTTCCCAAATTTTAAAGATGAGAGAATTTATAACAATAAAAAAATATATTTTTATAAATTAGCTCAATTATTAACATCAGATATTTTACATATAAAAGAAATAAAAGATGGAACGAAGGTTGATTATAGCCATTTAGTAGGTTGCGCTGATTATAAAATACCGCAAGTATTAAGAGGTCTTGGAATACTTATTTATGATAATGAACTTTCTAATATCATTGATAATAATATAGAAATTAAAGAAAATTCTGAATATGAAGTAGAAATAAGAGCTAATATGATTACAGTAATTTCTAATATAAATAGTATTTTAAAGTATAAATATAATCAAATCGATATAAATGATTATGTTTTTATGAAAAAGAAAAATAAATTATTAACAGGTAAACCTTATCATTTAACTAGGTCTATAAATTATTAAAATAAGATAATATAAATTAAAAATCAAGTCAGATTAAATATCAAGAAATAAAAAAATAGCTCTAAAGTTTTATCTTTTTAAATAATAATTTTGGGCTGAAAACAATAATTATATTTTTAAAATTAACTGTTGAATAACAAAGTATATTATGCTAAACTAATAATAACTTGATTGATTTTATATCAATCGCCAAGGGGCTAAAAGTTGTAAATAACTACGACTCTGGCTCCAATAATGAGGTTGGTCGCACCAAGCACAACATCATTATGGATTATGAAAGACCATGCAAGTATTCTTCAATTGATTATATTAAGCAATTTTTAAAACTTTAATAAATACTTTAAATCTCTTGAAAGTTATGTTAATATTGATTTGAAAAATTTTTAAAATAAAATTTATATTACATAAAAAATTATTACAATATATATAGAAAAAGGGGATATTTATGAATAGTAAAAAAACAAATCTTTTAGTTGCAATACTTAATGCTATTGCAATTATATCTATGTACACCTTAAATTTTTCACTTACATATTTATTATCTAGTACATTAGCTAGTGGAAATATTAGAACTTCAATTTATGACAATCTTATAATTGATTTTCTTTTAAAAAACATTCAAATTATGATATACGTAATTTGTTGCGGAGTTGGAATACTAAATATTATTTGTGCAGTACAAAATAAGAAAAATAAAAAAATATTTTTTTGGCAATTAGTTTTAGGATTTTGTGAAATTTATACTTTTATTTTTACATTGTTTAGCCAAAATGATATATATTCATTAAAAAAAATAGGCGATAAAATTGTTTTTATTATAGTTCCAATTATATTGGCAATAATTAATTTAATACTAATACATAAAAATAAACCAAAAGTAATTCAAATCATTTCATATATATTGGTTATTATTGCTTCGATTTTATATGGTTTTAATATTATAGATCAATATTGGTCAATAATTGCTATTGCTATGCAATTTATATATATATTTAAACAAGATAAAAATATTAATGAATCTAATTCAAGAAAAATTATAAATATTATACTTTATTACATATTACAAGTTGTATTATCGGGATGCTTTTTTATAATAGTAGTATATTCAATAGTAGCAACGAAAGTAGATGATGTTATTATGGAAAATGAAATCTCTAGTTTAAAAAGCGCAATCACTGCATTGCAAGGAGCTTCAATAAAAGATGTATATATTCCAGTAAAGGAAAATGATAAATATGGTTTTATTGATGAAAATGGAAAAGAAAAAATAAAATGCGAATATGATAAAGTTACATTTTTTAGCAAGGTAGAAATAGATGCTTCTATGTATTATATAGCATTTACAGAAAAAGATAATGATTATTATATTATTACTAAAAGCAATAATACTATAAAGTTTGATAAGAATTTAAAAAAGTATATGGAACATATATATAATTTTTTTGAACAATCTAGGTCAAATAAGGAAAATAATAATTATTACATACAATTATTTGAATTTTATTTTCAATGTTTAACGAATTTAGAATTAGATAATCAAACATTTGATATATATGATAATGAAAGCAGTGTAACATTAACTAAAAAAGATTCTACATATTATTATCAGGGAAAAAATTATTCAATGAAGATAGAACCTATATATGATAATAAAAATAGTTCTAATGATTATTCAAATAATGAAAGCTATACTACGGATGATTATTCGGATAATGGAAGCTATACTACGGATGGCTATTCAGATAATGAAAGCTATACTACGGATGGCTATTCAGATAATGGAAGCTATACTACGGATGGCTATTCAGATAATGAAAGCTATACTACGGATGATTATTCGGATAATGAAGGTTATTCTGCAGATTATTATATAAATTCTAATGAAGCAAAATATAATGTAACTATTACAAAGGCAAATGGAAAACAAGAATCTAATATATTTTATCTTGAAATAATAGAAGATTATGATGGAAATCTAATAGCGAAGGCTTTTAGCAATGATTATATAAAATTTAAAGATGAAAATGAAACTGTAAATGGTTTTATTGATGAAAATGGAAATATAAATATGATTTCAAATAATTATTTAATTGAAGATGTTAAAGATAATAAAATTATTTTATATGTTATTTCTACAGATGAAGAAAGTGACGATAGTGACGAAGTTAAGCAAACTTTTATAATAATAAATATGTCAGGAAATGTATTATTAAAAACTACAGCAATTGATATATATGAAAATATGTATTTAGTAAAAAATGATAATAATAAAATAGTATTGATTGATAAAAATTTAAAACCTATTTCAAATGAATATGATAAAATAATTACCAATAGAAAGATAGATGTATCGTCAAATTTTAGTTCAGATAATTAATATAAAATAATATAAAGCCAGTTCAATTGAACTGGCTTTTTAAAATATAAATAACAAATTCAAAGCTTGAGTTTCTCTTTTACAATTATAACTTTTTTTCTGATCTTTCTGTAAGCTCTTGGAAAATAATTTTTCAAGAAGTTCTTCCATAGTTCTATAAAGATTATAAGAACTATGAATTGAACAAAAAATATTAAAATCTTTAATAAGGGGTTTAGATTTGAAAAAAACCTCTCTATAAGATTATTTGAACAGTAGAAACTGTTCCGTAATGCAGAAAAGAACGCATAATCCTCTTGGCAATCTTGTCGGAACCTAAGATTGTCATTATATATTTGAATCTCGAAATGACAAAATAATAGTGAAAATGCAGTGCTAATAACTTTTTCAAACGTGTACAAAAAAAACAATGTGAAAATTAAAAGCACAACCAATAAAATTTTTTTTACATTATTCCGTTTTCTAAGCATGAAACTATCCTCCTTGTTATTTTATTTAAATTTTAAATCTTATTACTCTTTTATTATAACACAGATTAATATAAAATGCAAATTTTAAAATAATGGAGATAGTGTAAAATGGCTTCAAAATGCAAAAAGATAATAGTGAAAAATAGCTTGTAAAGAAAAATGTACTTCAAATAGTATTTATATCAATTCAGTGTGACATATGTTTGACAAACCTACAAACTAGCTACATAAAATATGAAAATTCTCTTGCATAATTATTTTTATTGTCATACAATAAAAGTGTAGTGTGAAAATGAAATGTAAAACTATAATATAACTATAAAAAAGCATTGATTTTATATTAATTGCCAAGAAACTAAAAAAACTGTAAATAACTACGACGATAGCTCTAATAATGTGGTTAGTCGAAGATAATGAATTGATAGAAATATTAAATTTTAGGAGGAAGAAATGAATAGAAAATATATAAGTAAGACCTATTTAAGAGATGTATCAAAATATGAATTTAAACTATTTATGGATGAAATGGATTACTATATTGGAGTAAAAAAGCTAATTAAAGTGGATGTTCCATTTATAATTAGAAACGATTTATGTGTAATGGATAATGAATATTATGTATTTGAAGTTATACCTAAAAATAAAAATTATGCCATGAGATTGTTTTTGGATAATAATAAGAAACCTTTAGAATATTATTTTGACATATGCAAAAATAATGGAATAGATAAAAATTCTTTGATTCCATTTTTTGATGATTTATATTTAGACGTTACTGTTAATGCTTTAGACAATGGGGTTAAAGTTTTAGATGAAGATGAATTAGACGAAGCTTTTAAAACAAATGACATAACTAATGATGAATATGAGCTTGCAATAAAAACAAAGGATAAACTTTTAAAAGAGATAGAAAACAATAGCAATGAATTGATGAAAATTGATTTTCTAAAGTATTTATTTTAATTGTGATTCTAAATTTTCTTCTGATTGTTTTTGAATAGCTATTGTTGCTATGCTATCTCCAAGTTGAGTAAATGTGGCGGCAATTAAAGTAAGCTCATTGCTACTTTTATCTTTTGCAATGGAGCATGCTAGTGTAGATATTAAATATGTAAGTTCACAGTTATTCATAAATATGTCCTCCATAATATAATGTTTTTAGATACCTTAATTATTATATTAATAATATATATTAAGTGTTAATAAAAAAACGATATTTTAAATTTTAGTCATTTCTTAATAGATTTTATAATTATAATAAATATATAGAAATAATCTATTTTAAGCATTTCAGACGCAGATTATAACAATTTATTTATATTATAAAAGAATAAATTTATATAAAAAAAAGAATAAATTTATATAAAAAGAATAAATTTATATAAAAAAAAGAATAAATTTTTATAAAAAGAATAAATTTATATAAAAAAAGAATAAATTTTTATAAAAAGAAAAAACTAACAATATGAAAAAGAAGATTGTTAGTTTTTTTATTTTAATTTTAATAATTGTAATTTTATTTTGGATATTAGATCCTTTTAAATTAAGCACCACAAAATCAGATTCATATAGATATAATTATGCTGGTACTGTGAATTATCCAGGTTATAAAGAAAGGATTGATGCGCTAAAAGTAAGTCATCCTAATTGGAACTTTATTATAATGGATACTGGGCTTGATTGGAATGATGCAATTGCTAATGAGTATACAGGTCACCATACTAGTCCTAAGAATTTGATTCAAGGAAAAACTGGTGGCTGGATATGTTCTATTTGCGGTGAAGAAGTTTATGATACTGGAAATTGGATGTGTGCTTCAGAGGCTACTATAAGATATTATATGGATACTAGAAATTGGTTAGTAGATAGTCCATATTTATTTCAATTTTTACAAACTGATTATATGGATACTTCTGACAATGATGTTTATACTGCTTTAAATGGTACATTTTTATATTCAATGGAAAATGCTAGTTTAATTAATAGAGTGTGCAAAGAAAAAAATGCTAGTCCATATTTTATAATTGCTAGAATAATTCAAGAGCAAGGAACTGCTGGTGGAATAACATATAAAATGCAAGATTCTGATGGAACTTATTATTACAATTTATTTAATATTGGTGCAAGTGGAAATGGAGATGAAGTATATACAAATGCACTAAATAAAGCAAAATCTATGGGGTGGGATACTCTTGAAAAAAGTATTTCTGGTGGAATTTCATTTATATTATCATCATATATTTCATATAAGCAAAATACTTTGTATTTAAATAAATTTGATGTTGAAACATATATGGGTACTTATGTAAAACAATATATGCAAAATATTGAAGCTCCTAAAACTGAAGCTGTTTCAATGTATAATAGAATGAAAACTGCTAATTTGCTTAATAAAAATTTAACTTTTGTTATTCCAGTATATGAAAATATGCCAGATATTGCTTCATATTCTCCAGATACAATAGGAGAATTATATCCTAAAAATATTAGAGTAAAAGAAGGACATTCGGGAATAACAGTTAGGTCGGCAAGGTCAACGACCGCTTCTATTATTGGAAGAATAAATGATAGTAGCGATATTGTTCTTTCAGTAGAAAGATTCTCAGATGGTTGGCATAAGGTTGTTTTAATAGATGGAACAACAGGATATGTAAAATTCAACACTGATTATTTAGAGGAAGTAAATGATATAGTAAATTGTTATGAAAATCTAATAATTAATTATGATGATGCGATATTACGTGTTGGACCAGGAATAGGTCAAACAGAGATTACTTCAATTTCAAAAGAAACAGAAATTGTAAGAATTGATAATACTGGAAGATATAATTTTGGAGGTAAGATATGGGATAGAATAATGCTTAAGGATGGAAGGCAAGGTTTTATATCAAGAGAGTATTTAGAGGATATAACTTCTAATCAAAATGTAACAAATAATGTATCTCCTAATCAGAATATAACGAATAATATAGCTTCTAATCAAAATGTAATTAATGATACAGCTATAAATCAGAATATAATAAATAATGAAACTGCAAATAATAGTATAAATGATATTTCTTTAAATCAAATTGAAAATAATAATTTGGATGTTGAAGAAAATAACAATGCCAATTTAATAGAAAATAGTGATACAAATATTACCAAAAATAACAACATTGAAAATATAACGGAGATTAATAATCAAACGAATTTAGCAGAAGAGAACAATATAGCAAATGAGAATGAAAATATAATAGAACAAAATATTGAAAGTAGTGAAACAACAAATCAAATATCTGAGAATAATTCATTAGAAGAAAATAAAAATTACAATATAGTGAATGAAATCAATCAAAATCTTGAAAATACAACAAATTCTAATACTACAATAGAAGATGATACTGCAAAACAAGAAAGAAAATATTTAATAATTCCTCCTAATAAAGTCGCTAAAGACTTAGATGGAATTGTAACTAAAAATGGAATTGAAACTGATGAAGCAGGTACTGGATATAAAATTAGCATAAATAATATTGAATATACTATTGTTAAAAGGGGAGATGCAAATGGTGATGGTTATGTAAAAGCTAATGATTATTTAATAATAAAAGATTATATTATGGGTAATATAAAAGCTAATTTATTGGATGAATATTTGCAAGCCGCTGATGTAACTAATGATAAATTTGTAAAAGCTAATGACTATTTAAAAATAAAAGATCATATTATGTATAATATAGATTTATAATGTTGTAATTTCAAAAGTAAAAAATTTCACATTTTCAAAAATTGAAAAAACGGATAAGTTTATCCTAATTTAAAATCTTATTTTATGGAACGGATAAACTTATCATAATTTAAATGCTATTTATAAGTGTTTTGGTTGTTCTTAAAATATATAAAGGAAAGGAATTGATGTACTATGCTAAAACGGATTCAAATTTTGCTTATTAAAAAATGATACAGAATCTAGTTCATTTAAAAATAAAATGCAATTTAATTTAATGAAAAATGATATAGAATCTAGTTCATTTGAAAATAAAATGCAATTTAATTTAATGAAAAATGATACAGAATCTAGTTCATTTAAACATAAAATTAAATTTAATTTAATAATATTAATAACAATATTATTGTTTAATTTAATATGTGCAAATATGTTAAAATGTCTTGGAGCAAATTACAGTTTCAATTTTACAGGTCCAACTGAATGTTCAAAAGGAGATACAATTACTTTAACTATAACTGCAACAGGTTTGACTGGAAATGTAAAACTAACTGCTACTAATGCTACATTGAGTGATTCACAAAAATGGGTAGAGAAAAATAGTGTATCAATAACTGCAAAAGTAACAGAATTTCCTGCTAAGATTACTGCAGAACCAGTAGAACTAACTGATAATGATTATAATATAGTCTCTATATCAAGTAAAACAGTAACAGTAAATGAAAAACAAACTGCTTCAACTACAACAACTACACCTAGCTCATCTAGTAGCAGTCAAACAGCATCTAGTACAACTTCAACAGGAAAAACTACTACCCAAACTACAACAGCTCCTCCAACTACAAGTACATCACAATCTAAAGCGACTCAATCATCTTCGAGTAGTAAAGCTTCTCAAACTACTACATCAACAACAACTGGAAAGCAATCTGCTGATCAAACAATCAGCCAACCACAATATCAAGTGGCAGTAGAAGATCAGAGCAAAGTTGTAACATCAAGCAATAATTATTTAAAATCTTTATCAGTAAATGTTGGTACATTGTCTCCAAATTTTACAAGAGAAACTTTTGACTATACCATTGATAATATTATAGAAAATGAAATTGAAATTAAGGCGGAAGCGGAAGATGCAAATGCTATTGTTAGTGGAACTGGAACAATATCTTTGATAAATGGAGAAAATAAAATAGTAATAGGTGTTACTGCACCAAATGGAAGTGTAAGAAATTATAATATTATTGTAAATAAACCTTATCAAATACAACAATCTGATTTAAGATTAGACAGTTTAAGCGTAGAAACTATAAATGGAAAAGGTGAATTTAATAGCATAGATATTAATTTTAACAAAGACACATTTGATTACAATATTAATGTCGCAGATGATATTACAGATTTTAATATATTACCTTCTGTAACCCATGAAGGAATTATAGTACAAACAGAAGGTGCTAATAACTTGAAAGCGGGAGCAAATAAAATTACTATTACACTTACTAGCCAAAATGATACTTCACTAAAGACGGTTTATACTATAACTGTAAACAAAGCCGAAAAAGTTATATTGACTTCTACTACAAATACAAAAAATAGTAATTGGACAATCGTATGGCTATTAATTATTATTGCAGTCATAGTAATTGCGACAATTTCAGTTTATATAATAAGAAAAAAGAAAAATATGATTAAAGTTAAATAAATAATTTATATAGATAAAAAATGATAATTACAAGGTAAAAATATAATTTAAAGCCTTGTAATTATTTTATATTTATGATAAATTTATAATGTTGTTATTAGAAATTATATATGCGATTAAAAATAGAAAGGTAGTAAGATGAAAATAGGAATAGATATAGATGGAGTTTTAACAGATATAGAAAGATGGCAATTAGATTATGGTAGCAAATATTATTATGAAAATTTTAAAAAGGAAATAGTGGATTATAAAGGGTTTGATACAGCTGAGATGTTTAATGCAAGTCAAGCTGATGACAATGAATGGTGGTTTAGTGGAATAAAAGAATACATACAGATACCAGCCAGAAAGTTTGCGGCAGAGATAATAAAGAAATTAAAAGATGATAAAAATGAAATTTATATAATTACTGCAAGAAGCAGTGAAGCCGCGAATTCTAATATAATGACTGCTGAAGAAATGAAAAAAGATGTTCAAATTTGGTTAGATAAAAATAATATATGCTATGACAAATTGATATTTTCACCAGAGAATAAAGAAATTATATGTATAGAAAATAATATTGATTTAATGATAGAAGACAAACCAAAGAATATAATAAGTATAGCTAAGTATATACCAGTAATATGCTTTCACGCAGATTATAATGAAAAGTGTGTAGGTGATAATATAACTACTTGTTATTCTTGGTATGATATATATTCTAAAATAATTATGAAAAAGTTTAATAAAAAAATATAAATAAATTCTATGCAAAAAGTATAATTACCTATAGAAAGTCAAAATAAAATATAATTTTTATAAATATATTTCAATTTTTATATTATTATGATATACTAAATACATAAGAGGCGGATAATGGACAATTTAGGTTTGATTAAAGTAGAAAAGAAGCTAAATATAAAGCATGTGGCAATAGTAATAATTGGACTGATATTTCTAATATTATTTTTAATAATTATCTGTAAAAGGATAAATGTTGCATTTTTAAATTATGGGGATAATTATTCAGCTAATAAGTTTTTAAAGTTGCAAGAAAATAAAATATTGGAAGAGCAAACAAAAGAAGCAGAAGCAAAACAAAAAGAAATAGATAAATTTAAACCTCTTAATAGTGAAGAACTTGAAAATGTATCAAAAATTTATAGTCATAGTGAGCCTAAAAGAGTATTTTTAACATTTGATGATGGACCAACTAAACAAGTAACACCATATATTTTAGATGAGTTAAAAAATCAAAATGTAAAGGCAAGTTTTTTTGTGTTGGGTAGCAAGGTAGAGCAAAACCCTAGCTTAGTAAAACAAGCCTATATGGAAGGAAATTTTATAGGAAACCATGGATATTCTCATACATATAGCACAATATATGAGAGCTTTGATTCTCTTATTGGTGAATATAACAAGACTCAGCAAGCTATAAGAGATGCTATAGGAAATCAAAATTATAATTCATTAGTGTTTAGATTTCCTGGAGGATCAGTAGGTGGATATTATAATGACTTTAAATTAGAAGCAAAACAAACTTTGAATTCACAAGGAATTGGAAATGTGGATTGGAATGCTTTAACAAAAGATGCTGATGGAGCAAAGTCAAAAGAGGCAATATTAAATAATTTTTATGATACAATCCAAGGAAAAACTAGTATTGTTTTACTAATGCATGATGCCGGCGATAAAATACTTACTTATGAAACATTACCGGATATAATATCATATTTAAAAAGTGATGGCTATGAATTTAAAACTTTATATGATGTAATTGGAAGAAAATAGAACTTTATATTAAGATATATGCTGCTATAGCTCAGTTGGTAGAGCAACAGTTTCGTAAACTGTGGGTCGTGAGTCCGATTCTCACTAGTAGCTCCAATATACTTAAAATTTATTGCAAACAATTGCATTTTATGTTAAATTTATGCAAGAAGAAAAGATAATATTTAAGCATTAGTAAGTATACATATAATAAGGAGCATACGATTAATGGGATTTTTTGATAAATTAAAAGAGGGATTATTTAAAACTAAAATAAACTTTGGATTTACTAAAGTTGATGAAAATCTTTTAGATTCATTAGAAGAAAGCTTAGTAATGGCTGATGTTGGATTTGAAACGACAGAAGAAATTATTTCCAACCTTAGAACGAAAATAAAAAAAGAAAACATTACTGATGCTGAACTTGTAAAAGAAGAACTAAAAAGGGAACTAGTTGCTATTTTTGAAAATTCAAATTCAGATTTAAATCTTGAAAATAAACCAGCTGTTATACTAATGGTTGGAGTCAATGGAGCAGGCAAAACTACTTCAATTGGCAAAATTTCCGCTAAATTAAAGGAAAAAGGGAAAAAAGTAGTTATTGCAGCAGGAGATACTTTTAGAGCTGCAGCTGTAGAACAATTAGATGAATGGGCTAAAAGAGCTAATTGCCCAATTGTAAAAGGGAAGGAAGAAGCTGATCCTTCATCTGTAATCTTTGAAGCTACAAGAGTTGCAAAGCAAGACGATGTTGATGTTCTTATATGTGATACTGCAGGAAGATTACAAAGCAAAAAGTATTTGATGGATGAGCTAGAAAAAATGAATAAAGTAATTGATAGAGAGTTACCTAATTCTTCAAAAGAAGTATTACTTGTTTTAGATGGCTCCACTGGTCAAAATGCTATTTCACAACTTCAAGCATTCAAAGAATGTACTGGTGTTACAGGGTTAATATTAACAAAATTAGATGGAACCGCAAAAGGTGGAATCGTAATAAGATTAGTGAAAGAATTTAATATTCCAGTAAAATTTGTTGGAGTTGGCGAAAAAATAGAAGATATGGAGAAATTTAATCCAGAAGATTTTATAAATGCTATAATAGAATAAAATAAATAGCTGAGAAGAAATTAATAATTTATTTTTACTTTTAAAAAATATTCTATTGATACAAAATTTAATATTAAATGATTTAATATTAAAATGAGTTTTAATAATTTAGTATAGAATATGAAAGGAAGATTTTAAATTGAACGAAAAAAAAGATTTAGGAGATAATCAATCAAATAAAGATATGGACAGAGAAAATAATAATATGAAAGAAAATGAAAACATTGATGGTCAAGAAAAAATAAATGACAATAAAAATAATAATCAAATAGAAAAAAAGAAATTAAATAATAAGAAAAATAAAAAAGTAAAGAAAATTAGATCTAAGAGAAGATTAGCAGTTGTATTAATAACTATAATTGCTTTAATTTTTGGTTATATTTTTGCTAGAGGAAATTACCTTGAATTTAAAGAAATAGGAAATAATTTTATAGCTGTATATACTAGAAATACTGTATACACAGTTATAACTTTTATATTTAACTTCTTGTTTTTGTACTTTATGTTTTATTTTACAAATAAAAAGATAAAAAAAGGATTAAAGGTATTTTTTGATGATGAAAAGAAAGAAATGCCTAAATTTCCTAATAAATCCATATCTTTCATAATTGCTTTAATTGGAAGTATTGTAAGCACAAAAATGATGTTAAACAATATTTTATTATGTTTTAGTAATTCTAAATTTGGAATATCAGATCCAGTATTTAAGTTGGATATAGGCTATTGGATTTTTCAAAAACCTTTAATACAATTTATAATATTTTATTTATTAGCAGTAATAATTGCAACAATAGTGTATGCAGTAGTATATTCATTAATTGTACTAAATAGGTGTTTCGACGGAGTTTCAAGAGAGTCAATAGAAAAGTGCAATTTAATAAAATTAGTTGGACCAAAGGTAAAAGCTATAGCAATTTTACTTGGGTTAGTTTTATTAGTAACTATGGTAACTAATATAGGAAATGAAAAATTTACAAATATTGAATTAAATGATGGAACTCAATACTCTTTATATGGTGCTGGAAACTCAGATGCGACTGTAAAACTATGGGGTTATATAATACTTTCTATTTTAGCAGTAATTTTCGTTTTTAAAACATACAAAGCTGTAAGAGAAAAGAGCATGAGAAGAGCAATTGGATATATTCTTATTGTGCCAGTTTATTTAATAATTTTAGCTTTAGTCCTTGCTTTATATCAATGGTTATTTATTGGGTCAAATGATTTAGAAAAAAATCAACAATATATTTCAAAAAATATAGAGATGACAAAGAGCGCTTATGGAATCAATGAGAATACTAATATTATAAAGTATAGTGGAACTATTACTGATAATGAAATTAATAGCAATACTAACTTATTAAATAATGTTTCAATAGCTACAGCAGATAATGTTTTACAAGATTTAAAAACTTCTCAAACTTCTAAAGGATATTACACTTTCAGAAATACACAAATAGAAGCTTATAATATTGATAATAAGCCTACTTTAGTATATATTACACCACGTGAAATCTCGAATACTAATACTACTTATTCTAATAAAACTTATCAATACACTCATGGATATGGTTCTATTGTTACACTTGCAGGAAATACTGATGAGTATGGTAATTTATCAAATGTTGAAAAAGACTTTGGTGATTTATCAGATGCAACAATATCAATTAAAGAACCAAGGATTTATTATGGATTAGAAACTAATGATGCAGTTGTAATTAATAGCACGAAATCGGAATTTGATTATTTAGATTCAACGACTAATTTAGATGTAGAATATACTTATAAAGGAAATGCGGGATTAAATTTAAATTTCTTTGATAGATTAATTTTAGGAATTAAAGAGGGAGATTTAAAACTTGCTTTTTCAGGCTCAATAACTAGTCAAAGTAAGATATTAACTAATAGAAATATTATAAACCGTGCTAAGACTATTATGCCATATTTAACTTATGATGAAAATCCTTATATGGTAGTTGATGATAGTGGAAATCAATATTGGGTAATTGATGCGTATACAACTTCAAATGATTATCCATTTTCACAAAAAACTCAACTTACAAGCTTAAAAGAAATTAATTATATACGTAATTCTGTAAAAGTAATAATTAATGCTTATGATGGAAGCACTAAATTTTATATAACAGATAGAACTGATCCAATTGCAATGGCTTATAGCAATATGTATCCTGATTTATTTGAAAGTAAAGATTCTGCAATTCCAACAGATATTAGCAAACATTTTGCATATCCAAAATATTTGTACAATATACAAGCCAAATTAGTAGAAAAATATCATAATATACAACCAGAAGTATTATATCGTGGAAATGATATTTGGCAAATAGCTGAAACGACAACTTCAGGAAAAGAAACAGAAATGACACCATATTATACAATGGTTAAAAATTCTAGTGACGAAGATATTTTAGGATTAGTAATACCATACACAATTTATGGAAAACAAAATATAATTTCATATATGGTTGGAACGTATGAAAATGGAAAATCAAAATTAAATATTTATGAATTTCCTAATGATAGTAATGTCTTAGGTCCTATACAACTTGAAACCCAGATTAATCAAGATGAAACGATTGCATCTGATATAGCAAGTCTAAATGTTAGTGGAACAAAAATTACAAAAAATATGATTGCAGTTCCAATTAACAATACTCTTATTTATGTAGAAACTGTATATCAACAATTAATAAATGAAGTTAATCAAAAACCTACATTAAAGAGAGTTGTAGTAGCATCAGGAAACAAAGTAGCAATAGGAAATAATATGGAAACAGCACTTCATAATCTATTATCAAAATATGCAGTAGATTTAAATGTTTCGAGTAGTGATAATATGCAAGACTTAGTAAACCAAATAATAAAAGCAAATAAAAATGTTAAAGATTCAAGTAAAAATAATGATTGGAAATTATTTGGGGAAGATATGCAGAAACTAACTGGGCTTGTAGATCAGCTTGAAAATGTAGTAAAAGAGGATGAAGCAAATACTAAAAATGAGATAGAAAATAATTCAGTAGCTACTAATAATGCAATTACAAATACTACAAAATAATCCAGTAGCTACTAATAATGCAATTACAAATACTACAAAATAATTCAGTTTAGATTGAAAAAATATTTATGCTTTACAAATTTATTGAGTGTATTAGTTTATTTTTATATTTAATTATAAGCGCGCTCTGATTTGTTATTTATTGTTAATTAAATATAGAGAGGAATTTTTTTAATGAATTTACCAAATAAACTTACAATATTTAGAATATTATTAGTACCTATAATGCTTATACTATCATTTTGCAATTTTCAAGGTGAACCAATAATAATGTGTGTACCGTTAAATGTATGGTTAGTTAATATATTATTTATTATAGCTTCACTTACAGATAAATTAGATGGATATTTAGCAAGAAAAAATAATCAAGTTACTGATTTTGGAAAGTTTTTAGATCCTATTGCAGATAAGATTGTAGTAATATCTGCTATGATTATATTGGTAGGAATGCAAAAATTACCAACATGGATACCAATTATAGTAATATTTAGAGAATTTTTAGTATCTGGCTATAGATTAATTGCAGTACAGAAAAATGGAAAAGTAATAGCTGCAAATGTATGGGGAAAAATTAAGACAGCGACTCAAATGATATCAATAATATTACTTTTTATGGATTCATATTATTATGGAGCTTGCTTTACTAAAGATATAACTAATACATTTTCATTAATATTAAACATCATTGCAACATTATTAATGACAATTTCTGTTATAGCAACAATATTCTCAGGATATGAATATCTTAAAGGTGGAAAAGAATTTTTCAAAAATTCAAAATAAATTAATATTAAAAAATGGGAGGTATAAAGTAATTTAAAGATATCTCCTTATGTAATATTAAACATAAGATACTAGATATTATTATATAATTATTGAATAGCAATTTAAAAACTATTAAAAAGAGGTATATAATGGATTTGTTAGATGCCATGAATGAAACTAATATAAAAAATGTTAAAGCTGAGATTAAGGATTTAGTTGAAAAATTAAATTATTATTCTAAGCTTTATTATGATGAGGATAATCCTGCTATTTCTGATTATGAATACGATATGATGATGAATAGGTTAAAACAATTAGAAAAAGAGAATCCTACTTTAATATTAAAAGATTCACCAACTCAACATGTTGGTGGACATGCCCGCAAGGATTTTGAAGAAGTTACGCATGAAGTTCCATTACAAAGTTTACAAGATATTTTTAATTTTGATGAATTATATGATTTTGATAGAAGAGTAAAAGAAAATGGAAATACTAATTATTGCGTAGAAACAAAAATTGATGGATTATCATGTGCTTTAAAATATGAAAATGGAGTTTTAGTGCAAGGTGCAACCCGTGGAGATGGATTAGTTGGAGAAGATGTTACTGAGAATGTAAAAACCATAAAATCAATTCCTCATAAATTAAATGAAAAAATAAATATAACTGTGCGTGGGGAGGTTTTCCTTTCTTCTTCTGATTTTGAAAAATTAAATGAAGAAAGAGAAATACTAGGACAACCTTTATTTGCTAATGCTAGAAATGCAGCAGCAGGTTCACTTCGCCAATTAAAAGCAAGCATAACTGCTGAAAGAGGGCTTGATATTTATATATTTAATGTGCAGAAAATTGAAGGCAAAGTATTTAATTCACATTTTGAAGAATTAGAATATTTATCAAAATTAGGATTTAATGTTGTACCGTTTAGAAAATTATGCCACAATATAGAAGAAGCCGTAAATGCGATAAAAGAAATAGGCGAAAACAGAGATAAGTTAACATTTGGAATCGATGGAGCAGTTATCAAAGTAGACGATTTAGCACTTAGAGAAAAGATGGGAACAACTTTTAAAGTACCAAGATGGGCAATAGCTTATAAATATCCACCAGAGCAAAAAGAAACCATATTAAAAGATATAGTATGTGAAGTTGGAAGAACAGGAGCAATTACTCCTGTAGCAATATTAAATCCAATAAGAGTTGCAGGCTCAACAATATCAAAAACAACACTTCACAATGAAGATTTTATAAAAGAAAAAGGATTAATGATAGGCGATTATGTTATAATTCAAAAACAAGGTGACGTAATACCAGAAGTAATAAATGTTTTAAAAGAAAAAAGAAATGGTAAAGAAAAATCTTTTGAAATGCCAAAAGTCTGCCCTGTATGTGGAGCACCAGCCATTAGAGAAGATGGAGAATCAGCAATAAGATGTACTGGAATTGAATGCCCTGCAAAAGCATTAAAAAATATAGTACACTTTGCATCTGATGAAGGAATGGACATAGAAGGACTTGGAATAAAAATTGTAGAACAATTACTAGAAAGAAAATTGATATCTAATATAGCAGATATATATGATTTACAATTAGAAGATATTGCTTCATTGAAAAAGAATGGAAAGAAATTTGCACAAAATTTAATTGATGCAATACAAAAAAGCAAAGATAGTGACTTATCAAATCTAATAACAGCTTTTGGAATACGTCATGTTGGAAAGAAAATTGCAAAAGTAATTTCAAGAAAATATAAAACTCTTGATAATATTATGAATGCAACAGTAGAAGATTTGGCATTAAAAGATGATATTGGAGATATAATTGCTAAAAGTATATATGAGTTTTTTAAAGAAAAACAAACAATAGATTTGATTAAAAGATTAAAAGATGCTGGAGTAAATACTATTTCAAAATCAGAAGAAATAACAGATACTAGATTTGAGGGAATGACATTTGTATTGACAGGTTCACTTAACAAATACTCAAGAGAACAAGCAAGTGATATTATTGAAGAATTCGGAGGAAAAACATCTTCAAGTGTATCGAAGAAAACTACTTATGTATTAGCGGGGGAAGATGCGGGATCTAAGCTAACAAAAGCGCAAGAGTTAGGAATTAATGTAATAGATGAACAAAAATTTGAAGAACTTATAAAATAATTTTTTGTTAATATAAAATTTGATTAAAATATGATGAAACTAAAAATATAAATTATATTACAAAAAATAAACAATCAATAATAATATTTAAAATTAAAAAGAAAAGTAAAATATTAAATTAGGAGAGTGTATGGAAGGAAAATACCCATTTAAAAGATATATAGAAGATTTAGACAACGGATATAAAATATTATTTACTTATGTGCGCAACAGATATATAATTTATAAAGTATCAGAAGACTGCTACATGCAAGAATTAGTTGAGCAAATGAGTAAAAATCCTGTACCACCAAAAGCAATGATAACATTTAAAGCGATAAAAATGATGTTTCCATATATGGAAAATGTAGAATACAAGCAAGAAAATTCATAAATATTTTATAGAGTAATTTAAGTTATTATATGATTTTTAATATAAAAAATATATATTATAAATTAAAATTTAAAAATTACGTAAAAAAGATGTATGCATATTAGAGATTAAATTTAAAATATAAAGATATATTCATATTATAAATTAAATCTTGTAATCAAAAATAATTTGAAGGAAGTAATAAAAAAATGCCAGAAGATGAAAGAACTCAGATAGAAAAAGAAGAGGAAGAAGCTGAGGAAAAAGAATATAAAATAGAAGAATCAGAAGAAAACTCTGATAATAAAGAGTATATGTTAAAAGCAATAAATGATAAAGCAACATGGGTACTTGCGTATGCAAGTGAAAGGCTACTAAATGATAAAGACTTAATAATGAAAGTAGCTGCTGTTGACGGACAAGTCTTATACTATGCAAGTCAAGCTCTTAGAGATGACAAAGAAGTAGTTATGACTGCGGTTACTAATAAATGGAAGATTGTAAAATATGCAAGCAAGAGATTGCGTTCTGATAAAGATATTGCTATGAATGTATTAAAGCAAGATACAAAAGCCAAGATATATCTTACAGATGAAATTTTAAAAGATCCTGATATAGATTTAATTATAAATCCACCACCAGCAGAAGAAAGCTAAAATTATAATAGATATTAAGAAAAAATCAAAATATTTATAAGTAAATATATAAATTTTAAATAAAAAGAAAAAGAAAACATATGAGAGAAGAAATTAGCGTTCGGGAAACGTGAACTTTACTTATTCTATAAGCATACATAATAAATTCCAAAAATGCTATATATAAGATTAGATAGATAGATAAAGTTCACTGTGAGTTCCTGACGTCTAATTTTTCTTGAATAGTTTTCTTTTTCTTTTTATAGTGGATACTGTTATTTAAAATAATTCTATGATTTTAATCTAAAATATCTTAGATTATTTCTGCTGAATGTGGCTCTGCATATATAGTTTTATTATTTGTATAAATTACATATCCAGGAACAGCTCCATTAGGCTTTTTTACATTTTTTATAAGAGTATAATCAACTGGTACATGCGATGAAAATTTAGCTTTACTATAATAAGCAGCAAGGCTTGCACATTTTTCAATTGTTGATATTTTGGGAGTATCTCCATTACATCTTAAAATCAAGTGACTTCCATGAATATCCTTAACGTGGAACCATAAATCATTTTCATTAGCTACTTTTTTAGTTAAGTAATCATTTTGCTTATTGTTTTTTCCAATACATACATCATAGTTATCAATTTTTATACGTATATAATTTTTCAAAGATTCTAATTCAGAGTCTTTTATTTTTTTATCGGTATAATTTTTCTTTTTAAATTTAGTTAATTTAGAGTAATCATTAAATAAAATGTTTTCTGAAATTTCAGTATATACTGAATCTAAATCAGTTAGATTATTACAATTATCTAATTCATATAATAGTGATTCAAGATAGTCTAATTCTTTCTCAGTTTCGTTTTTTTGCTGTTTTGTAACAGCAAGAGTATTCTTCATCTTATTATATTTTTTAAAATATTTATCGGCATTTTTAGAAAGACTTATACTATTATTAATTGGTATAGAGATATTTGAATTGTCATAATAATTTACTACATTAATTTCTTTTGTATCATTAATTACTAAATCTTTTTCATTAAATTTATATATATTGGCAATAATCAATTCTCCAAAAAGTTTGTATTTTTCCATATCATCACAAGAATTAATTTTATCATTAATATTGTCTAGCTTTTTAGAAATTTTGTCTAATATTCCATTTATTATTTTTAGCAAACTATTTCTAAAATTTTGATATTCTTCATCCTTTAAACGTGCATTATAAAAATCATCAAGGAAGAAGTTAACTTGAAAAATGTTCTCTTTATTAAAATTATTTTCTTCTAAACTTTTAGAATTAGGAATATTGTGATTATTTATATGTTCTTCTAAACTTTTAGAATTAGTTATATTGCAATTATCTATATTTTCTTCTAAACTTTTAGAATTAGGAATATTGCGACTATCTATATTTTCTTTTAAAACATTATTATGATTTTCTGAAAAAGATTTATTAGGAATTACAGTATAATTATTTTTGTAATTTATACAAATTGCATGAGAATAAAATAAAGTATTATCAGAATATTTATTTGCTGAAACATTAAAACAACTGACATTTTGCGTGTTTGAAATATCTTTTAAAATATTATTATTAGAAATAGAAATGTTTATGTAATCATATATTTCTTTTAAACTAGATTCTGAAATTGTATTAGAAATTTTTAAATTTTCAATCATTGCTAATACGAAAAATTTACTAATTCCAGTAAAAATATTACAAAGAGCAGATTCAATTGTTTTATAATCTGAGCCAATAACTTTATTAACAAAATCATTTTTACTCATAGAAGTATAATCAAGTTTATCACTTTCAGGTAATATATACTTTCTGGCAGGCATTATATCACGTGAAATTCCATTACCATCAAATTTCTTTACAGCATCAATAATATAATTTTGTTCATTTAATAAAGTTACATTACTATATTTTCCCATAAGCTCAATAACAAGAGTTCTTTTAACTTTATCATTCATTTCATTAAAAGATTCAAATTCAATATATGCAATTCTTTCAAGTCCAATAGTATATATAGCAGTTATTTTGCTATTTATAAGATATTTACGAAGAACCATACAAAAATTAGGAGCAACTAGAGGATTAGGCTTAGCAGTAGTTGTTAAGTTAAGTCTATAATTATTAGCTGAAATGTCTATAAGCATTGCAAAATTAGAACCATTATATACACTTAAAATAATAGTATTTTTATCAGGTTCAAATATTTTATTAACTTTAGCACCAACTAATGATTGCATTTCATTTATAACGTTTTTTAAAACTATTCCATCATAAGCCATATTTTATTATTTCCTTTTCAAAATTTAATTTTTAAAATAATATCGTCATTATATAGTTTTATATCAAGCACATAGAAATATTTTTGCTTTACAATTATTAATAGAATATTATTTCAATTAATCTTTATATTCAAAATTGCTTTTATATATGTTATGTGCTTTTAATAGTATATATTGCTTATTATAATACAAAATGAGAAAATTAACAATAATTATGAATAAAACTCTTGACAACAGTGAGTTTTATCAATATAATACAACTATCAAGCAAAAAGGAGTACAATCAATAGAGATGGCAAATAACAACGATGTATATTTTTCAAAAGGAATAGAATATGACAAAATGACAGATGAGGAACTAATCAAACTTGCTCAACATGAAGATAAATCTGCCTTAAATTTTATCATTGAAAGATATAAAGAAACTGTTAATATGAAAGTGAGCAAATATTACATAAATGGCGCAGAAAGAGAAGACATTGTTCAAGAAGGATTAATTGGTTTATTTAAGTCTATAAGAAATTTCAGCCCAGATAAAGAGAGCTCTTTTAAAAGCTTCGCAAATTTGTGCATCGAAAGACAGATAATTACTGCGATAAAAGGATCTAACAGACAAAAGCATATGCCACTTAATTCGTATGTATCTTTAAATAATCCTACATTTGAAAATGAAAATGGGGAAGAAGAGAATCAACAACTTATTGATGTACTTGATACTAATTTTGTAGAAGATCCACTTGATACAATTACAAAAAATGAATATTATAGTTATGTTGCTAAAA
Organism: Bacillota bacterium; assembly: GCA_052036095.1. GTDB lineage: Bacteria > Bacillota > Clostridia > TANB77 > CAG-508 > CAG-793. The sequence continues at coordinate 9,258 of JBPOHA010000060.1, read as the reverse complement.
CTATTGATGAATCATTAAGTGATTTTGAAAAGCAAGTTTTAAATAAATTTATTGAAGGTCAAAGCTATGTACAAATAGCTGAAAGTTTAAATTCTCCAATAAAGTCAGTAGATAATGCTATTCAAAGAATTAGAAAAAAAGCATCAAAAAGTATTGAAGATTAGAAAAAATTATGCTATAATTCCATTACAAAATATTACACTATGAGTTATTAAGAAATAACACACTATTAGTTATTTGAAAATATTTACTATTAGTTATTACAAAAGGTTAAGGCATGAATAAATATTATAAGAAATAATATTATAATTATGATTTATTATTTGCTTTCATAGCTCAGTTGATAGAGCAACTGATTAGTAATCAGTAGGTCGACAGTTTGAATCTGTCTGAAAGCTCCAATTTTATATAATATGGAATTTGCTTTCATATTATAAAAAACCGTTATATCGAAAGATATAGCGGTTTTAATATTTTAAAAATTCATAGTATATTTAGTAATTCTTATAGTATATTTAGTAATGCTTATAAAATATCTTTATATATATAATTTATCAAATTAATATGTATATTAAAAAATAAATCAATATTAAAAAAGACAATACAGATAGAGAGATGCAAATAGAGTTATAAATTTTTAATTGCATTTCTAGCAAGTTCATCACATCTATTATTATATTCTACATCAGCATGACCTTTAACTTTATTAAAAGTGACTTTATGAATTTGTGTAAGTTCATAAAGTTTTTGCCATAATTCTTTATTTTTTACAGGTCCACCTGATGCAGTTTTCCAACCTTTTTTCATCCAATTATAAATCCAACCTTGTTCAAAAGTATTTACAACATAAGCACTGTCACTAAAAAGTTGAACTTCACATGGAAATTTTAATGCTTTTAATCCTTCAAGTACAGCGGTAATTTCCATAACATTATTTGTTGTATCTTTTAATCCGCCTGATATTTCTTTTTTATTTCCATTAAATAGAAGAACAGCTGCCCAACCGCCAGGACCTGGATTGCCAGAGCATGCACCATCTGTATATATAGTTATTTTTTCCATAAGTAAACCTCCAAATTTATATTAGCTAGAAAGAAGAATGATTATATTTTAATTTTATAAAAATGTTTCAAATACTCCTACTATTTTGTTAGTAATAGCATAATTATAAGTAATATATAATAAATCAAAACACATACAAATAAATATGAAAACTTGATATGATTATATTAAGTTTTTTAGCTATGTGTTCATGTGAATATAATTTATTAATTTAATTGAAAAATAGCAAGTTTTATGATATTATAACAGCAAATTAAAAACTATTCAAGGGGGAATGAAGATTTTGGCAAGAGGGTTAGGAATTATTGCAGAATATAATCCATTTCATAATGGACATGCCTATCATATACAAAAGGCGAAGAAAGAAGCTAAAGCAGATTATGTTGTAGCCGTTATGACAGGCAATTTTACTCAAAGAGGTGAAACCTCGATAATTAATAAATGGGAAAAGACTAAGATGGCTATAAATTCAGGAGTTGACCTTGTAATAGAGCTTCCAACTTTATATAGCATTTCTAGTGCAGAAAATTTTGCAAGTGGAGCAGTGAAGATATTAAATTCAATTGGAATTATTGATACAATTTCATTTGGAATGGAAGCAGAGAACTTAGCAGATCTTAACAATATAGCAAATTTATTAATCAAAGAGCCAGAAGAATATAGAAAAATTCTTAAACAAGAATTAGACAAAGGCATTTCATATCCAAGAGCAAGGCAAAATGCTGTTGGAGAATATTTAAATGATCCATCAAAATATACTACCATTTTAAATGGTTCTAATAATATATTAGCAATAGAATATTTAAAAGCATTAAAAAAACAAAATTCAAAACTAATTCCGTTGGGAATTAAGAGAAATAAAGTATATTATAATAGCAGTAAAGTAGTTGATGAATATGCTAGTTCTACTGCAATTAGAAATTTAATTGCAAATAAAAACATTGAAGAAGTTTCAAAAGTTGTTCCTAGTAGTACATTTAGTATATTACTCGAAAATATTAAAAATGGAACATATAATGTAAATCTATCAGTATTTTCAAAAGAAATTATATACAAATTAAGAAGTATGACTATAAAAGAAATTGCTAATTTACCAGAGGTTTCAGAGGGATTAGAAAACCTAATAAAAGCTACAGTAGAAAAAACAAATGACTTAGATATATTAATTTCTAATATAATTTCTAAAAGGTATACTCAGACTAAAATTCAAAGGATTTTATTATATGCATTACTTAACATAAACAAAAAAGACATGGAAATGTCAAAGAAGATTATCCCATATATTCGTATACTTGGATGTACTAAAACAGGAAAAAAATTATTGTCAGAAATAAATTGGAGAACACCAGCAATCACTTCTTTAAAAAAGTTTGAAGACATAAACTCTAATAAAAAAATTAGTAGAATGTTAGAGATAGACAAATACGCAACTGATATTTATACACTAGGATATAAATCTAATTCTATGTGTAATTTAGACTATACTGAAGGAATTATAATAGAGTAACTAAATAAAAACATTTTAATAATTAAAATCGTTAAATGAATATAACTTTGCTATACTTATGCAGTAACTAAAAAGAGTAGTAAATACCATATTACTATTCTTTTATTACAAAAATATTTCTATATTAAATTTAAGTTACAATTATTGAAAGAATTAACATTATAGAATATAATAAGGTAAAAGATTGGGGAGGCAATATTGATGGATAGTGAAACTTTTGCTGATTACATTTTAGCTGAAAAAGATTGGGGCAAAAAGCTTGAAATTATGTATTATCTAAAAAAGAGAACTGGAATTTTTTATGATAATTCTGTAATTTTCAAGTCTCTAATAACTAAATTATTTTTAGATTATTTACAAGAGAATCATCCTGAAATTAATATTGATCCTAATATTGTAATAACTGCAAGGTTACTTTGTGATTGCAGAAAAGTTGAAAATTCCACTAGTTTAGAAGAACTTAAAAGCTATTCTAAAAGAGGAGCTGAATATTTAGCACAATTAGGGTTTGACAATAGATTTTGCAAAATATGTGAAGGTGTTAACAGATATACAATAACAGAAAATAGATTACCTGAAAGTGATATTTTGGAACTAACGGATCAATTTGGTGGAATGCTTTTAGACAGACCAGAGAGAATTGGATTTAAACCTGATGAGGCATTAGTATTATTACAGTTTAGAAATTTGAAAGATAAGAAAAATCAATTTATGAGTGAATTTGTAGAATTTGTACAATACTTAGAGAGTATTGATGTAGAGGAGGCTATGTAATGAGTGTTTGGAAGGAAATACAAGAAAAAGGAAATGAACCATTGGCAACAAAGGAATATGCTGATATGATATCTAGTTTTATTGAAAAGATAAAAGCTTTAGAAGAGAGAAATAAATCAAAAAATCAACAAAAAGAAAAGAATGATGAACCTAAAGTACTTACAGATTCGGATTTAACAAAATTAAAGGATGATGTACAAGGAACCGAAAGAAAAACAAATTACTTCAACAATGAATATCAAAACAATAATTCATATCCAGACAATAATTCATATCCAGACAATAGCTCATCTCAAAACGTTAATGAAAAACCAAACGTTAATGAAAAACCAAACGTTAATGAAGAACGCTAAAAATATATATTATTTAGTATTATGTTGAATTAAAATAAAAGTTTTTATTAAAGTAGATTATTAAAAATAAGATAAGGAAGCATTAAGCGCCTCCTTATTTTTATGAAGAAGAAATCATAATTTTTATATTATATTAGAAGTATTGAAAAATATATAATTCATGAATAAATTTACTTAAGTTTATAAGAAAATAATTAATTCTAAAACATAAATAAAATAGTATTAATATTAAATATTGAAAGGACTATAAAATGAACGAAATATTTGCAGATTTACATGTACATATAGGAAGAAGTGAAAATGGAAAGCCTATAAAAATAACAGGAGCGAGATCACTTAATTTTGCTAACATTGCTAAAGAATGTTACAAGAGAAAAGGTATAGATGTAGTAGGAATTATTGATTGTGCATCTCCTTATGTTATCGAAGACATTGAAAATTTTCTAAAGACAGGTGATGCTTATGAACTTAAAGATGGTGGAATAATTTACAAAGATAAAGTATGCATAATTTTAGGAAGTGAAGTAGAAACTTCTGAAAAAAATGAAAATGGAAAAAATGGGTGTGCCCATAATTTATGTTATTTTCCTTATTTAAAAGATATAAAAGCATTTTCTAATGAAATGTCACATCATATACATAATATAACTTTAAGCACACAAAAATCTGATGTTTCAGGTTATGAACTAGTTGATATTGTAAAAAAATATAATGGAGTATTAATTCCAGCACACGTATTTACACCTTTCAAGAGTTATTATGGAAACTGCACTGAAAGATTAGAGAGAATTTTTAAAGAAAAATATAAAGATATTTTTGCAATAGAATTAGGACTAAGTGCCGATACTTACATTGCAGATGAAATTTCAGAATTAAGAGATAAAAATTTTATAACTAATTCAGATGCTCATTCACTTCCTAAAATAGCTAGAGAATACAATAAATTGTTAGTTAATGATATTAGTTTTAATGAAATATTTAAAGCCATAAAAATGGAAGATGGAAGAAAGATATTGGCTAATTATGGACTTGATCCTAAACTTGGAAAATACAATAGAAGCTTTTGCGAGGATTGCAATAAATCTATTGAAACACCTCCACCAGCACTTAAATGTGATAAATGTGGTGGTAGCAATATTACAATGGGTGTGTATGATAGAATTGAAATAATCAAAGATCAAGTATCAAAAAGTCCTAAATTTAGACCTCAATATAATTATCAAATTCCGCTTCAATTTATGCCAGGAATAGGTAGCAAACTAATTGAAAAATTACTAGATAATTTTGGCACAGAAATGACAATTCTAAATAAAGTAAGCAAAGATGATTTAGAAGCAGTTGTTGGAATAAAACAAGCCGAAAATATAGAGAATGCAAGAAAAGGAAATATTAATATACATGCAGGTGGTGGCGGAGTATATGGCAAAGTAGAAAATAAATAGATAGATAAAATAAATTGTTCTAATTTTCTCATTATTGAATAGATATTATGTAAGTAAATTATTTTATATATGAAATTAAAAAAAGTATAGAAGTTTTTTTATAAATATATAATTATATATTATAGTAAAAACGAAAAAAATTACTATAATATAAAGCAAAAATACTATTTAATAAGTGAGGAAAAATGAAAGAAACAATTGAAAAATATATAAAAGAGAATGCAAAGGAATATATAATCTTAATAGTATTTTTACTAATAGGATTAGTTTTAGGAGTTATAGTAGCAAATAATTCAAATCAAGTACAAAAAGATTCAATTACTACTACTATATTGAATGTAACAAATACAATTAAACAAACTCCTAATATAGATTATGGACATTTGCTAATAGAATCAATAAAAAAGAATGTTATATTAGAATCAGTAATTTTCTTCTTTAGTTTATCAGTATTAGCACCAATAATTATAAAAGGAATTGTGTGTTATAAAGGTTTTTGCTTGGGATATACTATTTCATCAGTAATATTAACATTTGGCATAGGTAAAGGTTTGCTCTTTTGCTTGCCTTTATTATTCATTACTCAATTAATTCTAATTCCTTGCTTACTAATACTTGCAAATGAAGGAAACAAATTATACAAGAGTATAGTAATTGAAAGAGATAGCAGAATGAAGATACAGATAACGAAGACATTAATAATTTTTCTATCAATATTTGGAGTTCTATTTATAACTTCATGCATTGAAACATATTTATGTAGCAATCTGTTTGTAAGCATTACAAAATACCTATAATACATTTTATGACAATATCTATAAAAAATTTACATAAAATTAAAAAATATTTCATTTAAAGACTTTACTTTTTAGAAATAATTTGATATAACATAATGAGTTTATGTAATGTAAACTCATAACAATATAATAATAAAGGGGCATATAAAATGGATAAGCAAATTAAAAACTTTTTGGAATTTTTACAAAATGAAAAAAAATTGTCAGATAATACTCTACAATCTTACAGAAGAGATATACTTCAATTTGAAAGATATATAAGTGACAATAATTTGAATTATTCGAAAATAACAGAAGATGATGTTACATCTTACCTAAAACAATTAAAAAAGATAGGAAAGAAAACATCTACAATATCAAGAAACTTAGCTACAATAAGATCTTTTTATCAATATTTAATTAAAACAAAAAAGTTAAAAGAAGATCCAACTTCAAAGTTAGCATCTCCTAAAATAGAAAAAAGAGTACCAAATGTTTTAACTTCAGAAGAAGTTGAAATATTATTAGATCAACCAAAAGATATTGACTTAAAAGGAACTCGTGATAAAGCAATGCTAGAATTTGCTTATGCAACTGGAATGAAAGTTACAGAAATTATAGATTTAGATGTAAATGATGTTGATTTTAAAGAAAGCACTGTACTTTGCACTAATGGAAGAAAATCAAGAACTATTCCATTAGGTACATTAGCTGAAAAAGCCCTAAAAGAATATGTTGATCAAGCTAGACCTATATTAATAAAAGATGACAACAATAAAGCATTATTTGTTAATTTAAATGGTTCAAGACTTACAAGACAAGGATTTTGGAAAATAGTAAAATATTATAAAGAACAAGCTCATATTGAAAAAGATATAACACCTCACGTATTAAGACATTCATTTGCAACTCATTTATTACAAAATGGTGCAGACTTAAAATCAATTCAAGCAATGCTTGGACATTCTGATATTTCATCAACACAAGTATATGCTCAATTTCAATCACCAGAAATAAAAGATATTTATAAAAAAGCTCATCCAAGAGCATAATATTATACTTAATATAAATTTTAGAAAAAGTTAAATAAAGAGAGAATAAGTAAAAAATATTTATTCGCTCTTTATTTTTTAGACTCTTTTTTTAGAGTTTGATTGGATAAGTACAAAAATATTTATTCGCCCTTTATTTTTATAATATCTTAAAATTTAAATGCTAAATTATAATATATAGAATTTATTACTTGTTTTTAATTACATTAGATGAATATTAGATATAATGTTAATATTAAAAGTTTAAATTGAAAAGTAAATTTGATTTATTTACAGATTTAAAATATACAAATTGGTCAATTGTAAAAGTAAATTCTAATTGGAAAAATAAATCCTAGTTACCGACTAAATGCTATTAAATATACAAATTTTACTAAATTATGTTATTCTCTTGACATATTGAATGAAAAATAATAAAATAGGTGTGTAGAATATATTTATAAAAATTATATATATTTGTACATTGAAAAATAAATATAGAAAGAGGTGTATAATTATGCAAATTGTAATTTATATCACTATTTTTCTAGTCTCAGCAATAGTTTTTCTATTCATTGGATATATAGCAAGAAAGAAAACCGCTGAATCAAAAATTGAAAGTGCAGAAAATGAAGCAAAAAGAATTTTAGATAATGCGAAAAAAGACGCAGAAAATGCAAAGAAGGAAGAAATAGTAAAGGCCAAAGAAGAAATCATTAAAAGTAGAAATGATTTGGACGAGGAGATTAGAGAAAGACGTAGTGACGTACAACAACAAGAAAAAAGACTAATTCAAAAAGAAGAAAATTTAGACAGAAAGATTTATAGTGCAGAGCAACGTGAAAAGCAACTTGATCAAAGAGAACAAGCAATTGCAGACACAAAAACAGAAGTTCAAAAAATGAAAGATGATGAATTGGATGAACTTGAAAGAATAGCAAGGCTTACAGAAGCTGAAGCTAAACAACAATTATTACGTAAGTTGGATGATACTTTAACTGCTGAAAAGGCTGAAAAAATTAAGAAAGCCGAAGATGAGATTAAAGAAAAATCAGATGACACGGCAAAAAATGTTATTACTTATGCTATTCAAAAATGTGCTGCAGATCATACATCAGAGGCAACAGTATCAATTGTAGCTCTTCCAAGTGAAGAAATGAAAGGAAGAATAATTGGTAGAGAGGGAAGAAATATTAAAGCTCTTGAAACTTTAACAGGTGTAGACTTTATTATTGATGATACTCCTGAAGCTGTTGTAATTTCTGGTTTTGATCCTCTAAGAAGAGAAGTAGCAAGAATTGCTCTTGAAAAATTAATTGATGATGGAAGAATTCATCCAGCTAAGATTGAAGAAATGGTTGAAGCTGCTAAAGAAGAAGTTGCTAAAATCATTAAAGAAGAAGGCGAAAGAGCAGCTATGGAAACTGGAGTAATTAATTTACATCCAGATATAATTAATCTTTTAGGAAAATTAAAATACAGAACAAGTTATGGACAAAATGTATTAAATCACTCAATAGAAGTTTCTAATTTAGCTAGAATAATGGCTGATGAATTGGGACTAGATGTTAAATTAGCTAGAAGAGCGGGTTTATTACATGATATTGGAAAAGCATTAGATCATGATATGGAAGGTACACATGTTGAAATTGGTGTTGATATATTAAAGAAATATAAAGAAGATCCAAGAGTAATAAACGCTGTACAAGCCCATCATGGAGATGTTGATCCAGAAACTCCTGAAGCATGCTTAGTAAAAGCAGCAGATGCTATATCAGCATCAAGACCAGGAGCAAGAAGAGAAACTTTAGAAGCATATATTAAGAGACTAGAATCATTAGAAGCTATTGCAGATTCTTTTGATGGAGTTGATAAATCTTATGCAATTCAAGCTGGTAGAGAGATTAGAATTATCGTAAAACCTGAAAAAATTTCAGATGATGAAATGACTCTTATGGCTAGAAAAATAGCTGAAAAAGTTGAAAATGAAATGGATTATCCAGGACAAATAAAGATTAATATGATTAGAGAAAAACGCGTAATTGATTATGCAAAATAGTCTATATTATAATTTATAATATTTAAAGAAAACTAATTAACTTTAGTTTTCTTTTTTTATGTTTATAATAAAAAAAGTTATTAATTATATTAATCTTGATATTAAGACTAAATTTTCTTTGAAAATGCAACATATATCAATTATTTTGGACAATAATAATTATTATTTAAAAATGTAATATAATTGAAAGGTCAATTGTAAAAGTAAATGCAAGAATGTAAAGGTAAATGCAAGTTGTAAGACTAAATGCAAGT
>JBPOHA010000017.1:0-14995 GCA_052036095.1 Bacillota bacterium | reverse complement strand
TAGTTTTTAAAAGAAAAAGACTATGCATTATTAAGTAAACAAAAAATAAATAAAGTGTTGAAAGCAATACATTTGAGGATTAAAAATAAAAGATAAAAAAATTGCCTACATTTACTTGACACATACTTTTTCAACTAAAAATATACATAAACTCTTGCCTATTGTTTTTTTTAGTGATATATTTATTAATATACAAAGGAGAAAATTTTATGTTAGACGAAAAATATGACTTCTACAGTCCTGCAAATATAAAAATACATGACCTTGACCCTATATTAAAGCATAGTTTAGAGGTTATTGATAACCTTGACTATTTTACAAAGGTCCATAGTGACAATGTTAGTAACTTGTCTGCTAGAATTTGTGGATATTTGCATTTAAATAATAAATTTACCCTTCACTGTTTAATTGCAGGGTATATTCATGATATTGGTAAATTATTTATTCCTAAAGAGATATTAAATAAAAACGACAAGCTAACACCAGAAGAATTTGAAGTAATGAAAACTCATACTACTTTAGGATATGAATATTGTATGAAAGATATTAATTTAAGGCCATATTCTGATGGACCTTGGTATCATCACGAATCATTAAATGGAACTGGTTATCCTCGTGGGCTTAGAAAAGACGACATTCCATATAGTGCTCAAATAATTAGAGTAGCAGATGAATATGATGCTTTAGTAACTAAAAGACAATACATTACTCACATAAACATTTCAGAAACATTAAAAGATTTAATTAAGGATGCAAAGCCAACTGAAAATATAATTGCTTTGGATCAATTAAAGCAAAATGAAAAATTAGGTAAAATAAATTCTAAGCCACTAAAAGCTTTATTTAAAGCAGTTATCGATGATACTCTATATGAGATTAGTTGTATTATGGACTATACCAGTTATTTGAATAGTCAAATAAAAAGACTTAAAACCATTCAAAAATATGAAGAGAAAATGATTAATAGCAAAAAAGATTCTTCTAAAGAATATTATTTGACTGGTATGAAATTATTACTTCAATCTGGAGAAACTAATGATAACTACAAGCAAATTTTAACAGAATATGAAAATGCATTAGTAATTAGAAAAGATAGAATTGATAAACTTTATAAAGAAATTAAAATTATAAAGAAATTAAAAATATAATTAGCAAAATCAAATATTTATAAAAACAATTATATTTTTAATAAATAGAGCAAAGCAAAACGCATAAGTATGTTTAAAACTATACTTATGCGTTTTTTAAATTTGCTTTTGATAAATAAATTTTAAAAAATATTATAAATCAATTGCACAAAACATTTTATATAATATATTTATACAAAATTAATTACTATAGTCCAAAGCTAACACCTAAAGCATTGTTAATTTTATTCATTACCATTTTATCTTCTATATGGCCAATTTTTTCTTTAAGTCTGCTTTTGTCAATTGTGCGTATTTGCTCAGCAAGAACTACTGAATCAGTTTTTAATCCTACGTTTTGAGATCCTATTTCTATATGCGTTGGCAATTTTGTTTTTCCAAGTTGTGAAGTTATCGCGGCAGCAATAACCGTTGGGCTATATTTATTTCCCATGTCGTTTTGAATTATAACAACTGGGCGAATTCCACCTTGTTCAGAGCCTACAACTGGGCTTAAATCTGCATAAAACATATCTCCTCTTTTTACAACCATATTTATTCACTCCAAATATTAAATTAGAGATGATATATCCTAGATATTTAATTCTATCTCATTATATAATATGTAAATTCTGCTATTATTGTTCTTATCTACTATTTCCAACTTTTCTGGTTTTATCGTTTCAGAATTTATATGTAATATTTCTTTTGAGCTATATTTATTATTACTATTTTCAAATTGCATTTGTACTTCATTGTTTTTTATTTCAATTTTTCTCTTATTACTTTTAGAATAATTACTTATAAAATCTGTCAAAAATAATTCATTTGATGTAATATATTGATAATCTTTATATATTTTGCTCAAATTTAATTCAGTATTTTTTATTTCCAAATTTCCATCTTTATATTCTATCTGTAAATTTTTAAGTTCTTCCGGCTCTAAAGTTATTTGCTTTACATATTGATTATTTTTAACTTCTTGTATCATTTTATAATTATTTTCATTTTTATTGCTTTTTACATTTATATCTATATTTGCTTTGTATGAATTAATATCTAAGATATAATTTTCAATCTCTTTTATATCCTTATTGTTACCATTAAATTCTTTTTTATAAGTATTTTTATTAAAAATATTTAATAAAATTATAATTAGAAAAATTATAATCAAAATTGATGAACTTGTAATTATTAAAATTTTCTTTTTATTCATAAACTCTCCTAAAAATATAAATATATTTTTAATTAGTTATATTTATATTTTATTGGTCCTTGCCTTTGAGGTCATCCCATGTCTTTTAAAAATTTTTTAAAATTTTATAAAGGCAAGGTTACCTTGTAGTTGACCGCAAAAATCGCCATTTGCTTTGCTACGGTTGCTCGCTACGTGGACTGTCATAAAATATAAATATAACTAATTAAATCTTCAATATTATTAAATTATATTAGAAAACTTTTGCAATATTCTAAAAATAAAAAAGAACTTAAAAAATTTTAAGTCCTTTTAAATGATTTTATACTATATTAAAATTGTAATTTAACATTAATGTTTTGAACAATTTCCTAAAATAAGAAATCTAAAATTTCACATTAATTCAAAAACTTTTTTAATTCATTTTCCACTTCATTCAAAGTTTCTAAATGATTAATTCTATCCCTCATTTCAGACGCATTAGGAAGTCCTTTTATATAAAAACATATATGCTTTCTCATTTCTTTTATTCCTACTTCTTCGCCCTTTTCCTTTACTTCTAATTCAATATGCTCAATAATAGTTGATAAAATCTCGTTGTTTTGAATTTCTCTAATAGTTCCTTTTTCAATATATTCTCTTACTTGTTCAAATATCCATGGAGCACCCAAACTTGCCCTAGCTATCATTACTCCATCGCAATTTGTCTGCTCAATCATTGCTTTGGCATCTTGTGGACTTTTAATATCTCCATTTCCTATGACTGGAATATTTACAGTCTCTTTTACTTTTTTTATAATATTCCAATCTGCTTTCCCTGTATAATATTCACTTCTTGTTCTTCCATGTATAGTTATGGCTGATGCTCCTGAATCTTCTATTATTTTTGCAGCATCAACTGCAACTATATGTTCATTATCCCAACCTTTTCTTATTTTTACTGTTACTGGGACTGTTGATACCTTAGTTACTGCTTTAGTGATTGCTTCAACTTTTTTCAAATCTAAGAGTAAACTACTTCCATCTCCATTTTTTACTATTTTAGGAGCAGGACAACCCATATTAATATCAATTATATCTGCTATTTTATTATCACAAATATATCTCGTAGCATACTGCATTGCTTGCACATCACTTCCAAATATTTGTACAGATATAGGCCTCTTCTCTCCTGATATATTTAATAGTTGTTTTGTACTTTCATCATTATAAAATAATGCTTTACTGCTTACCATTTCTGTTACTACTAGCCCTGGATTATACTTTTCACAAATAGTTCGAAAAGGCAGGTCTGTATAACCTGCCATTGGTCCTAGTATTATGTTATTTTTTAATGTTACATTTCCAATTTTTAAATTTTCTATCATATACTTTCCTTTTTATTAATAAATTTCTTAATGATATTTATTTTAATAGTTATATACATTATTTTATCTGTAAAAAACATTATAATTTTTCTTCCATAAATATTGTTTTGCATATTTAATTTTTATTTTATAAATATTTATTTTGCATATTTAATTTTTATTCCATAAATATAGCTCTTTGTCTTCTTCCACTAATATTTAATAGAAGTGCAATCATTATTAAGTTACTTAGCAATGAACTTCCTCCATAGCTTACAAATGGTAAAGGAACACCCGTTATCGGTAATAAACCCATTGTCATTCCAATGTTCTCCACCATGTGAAAAAAGAATATTCCTGCAATTCCAGATGCTATTATTGAACCTAAATCATCTTTTGCTGTTTTTGCCACATATAAAGCTTTCGTTATAAGTATTACATACAATACAACTATTGTCGCAGCAACAATAAAACCCATTTCTTCCCCTATTACTGCAAATATAAAATCCGTAGATTTCGGATATAAAAATCCTAATTGAGTTTGATTTCCTTTCAAAAAACCCATTCCTAAAAGCTCTCCAGCACCTATTGCTAATTTTGATTGTGTCAAATTATACCCAGATCCCCTTGGGTCCAATTCTGGATTTAAAAATACATCTATTCTTTTCTTTGCATGTTCTGGCAAAATATATACATATAATAAAGGAATTGAAATTGCTAAAATTAACAATCCTCCTATTATATACCTTTTATATATTCCTGAAGTAAATAACATAAATATAAATGCTACTAAGAATGCAAGTCCTGTACCATAATCAGGTTGTTTTATTATAAGTAATAGTGGCACTCCAATTATTATGAACAAAAGTAATAATCTAGTTGGCCTATTTATCTCTTTATTTCCCTTTCTTTTCATCCTTGACATTACTAATGCTAAAAATATTATTACAAATACTTTTGCAAATTCAGATGGTTGAAGCGATGCCTGTCCTATTGTAAACCAACTTGTAGCTCCTGATATCGGCATAGTAAATAATACTCCTACTAAAGCTATCAACATTGCACCATAAAGTATCGGTGAAATTTTTGCAATCATGTCATAATCCACCAAAGTAAAAAGTACAACAAAAGGTATGCTCACTATTAACCAAATAATTTGTTTTCTAAATTCATCCAGTCCACTACTAACAGTCGCTGTATAGATTGCAAATAATCCTATTATTACTAATAGGATTGTGCATATTAATATTGACCATTCCATGTTTTTACTAATTTTCTTTTTCAATTCTTTCTCCTTTGATTTGCATATAAGAAAATTAATTCACTTACAATTTTAGAATATTATAATTATTTTTTGTTTGCCTTTTTATTATTTCCATTATTACTATTTTTTATGTTTCTCTTTATATTTTTATTATAATTGATTTTAACATTTTCTTTTTTACTTTCAGAGTTTAATTTATTTTCAATTTTAACCTTTTCTTCATTTTCTTTATTATTTTTTTCTTCAATATCTTTAACTTTTTCTTGTTTTTCTTTATTCTCTACACTATTTAATATCTCTTTTTCATTTTTTTGTGATTGAGTTGATTTTTCATTTTTTAAATCACTTTGACTTACTACACTTTTATTTGAGCTATTAATCTTTCTTGATTCGTTTCTAATACTCTTTATTGGAATATTTGCATATAACGCAGGAGCTCCTACTGTACCATCACTATTTTGCTTATTAGTTAGCTTTACATCAATTTCAGATTCATCTACATCAATATATTTTTTAATTACATCAATAATCTCTTGTTTCATCATATCAAGAAAATCTGCTGAAACATTGGCTCTATCTTGCATTAATACTAGATGTAGTCTCTCTTTTGCTGTATCTTTATTTTCAATTTTGTTTTCTTCTTTTTTACCCATCTTTTTGAAAAGATTTATTATGCCTTCAAACATATTATTCCTCCACTCTGATTATCAAGTTTTAGTTTTTGAATTATTTCTTACTAAAATTTTTTTTAAATTTTTGCCAAAATCCTTCTTTTTTTCTACCTGGAATTGTTACTTCAATATTTTCTCCAAGTATTCTGCGTGCCACTTCAATATAAGCTTTCCCTGAAGGAGCTTTTTTATTAGATACTGCTGGTTCTCCCTTATTAGTCTGCGTAATGATATTTTCATCTTCTGGTACTACACCAATTAAATCAATTGATAATAAATCTAAAATATCATCAACATCCATCATTTCTCCACGTTTTACCATCTCTGGCCTTAGTCTATTTATTATTAGCTCTGGATTTTTTATCTCTGATGCTTCTAATAAGCCTATTATTCTATCCGCGTCTCTAATAGAAGATATTTCAGCATTCGTTACTACTATTGCTCTATCAGCACCTGATATAGCATTTTTAAATCCTTGTTCAATTCCTGCTGGGCAATCTATCAATATAAAATCAAATTCTTCTTTCAATTTTGCTGTTAATTCTTTCATCTGCTCTTCATTAACTGCACTCTTGTCTCTAGTTTGGGCTGCTGGTAATAAAAATAAATCTGTAAAACGTTTATCTTTTATTAAAGCTTGTCTTAATTTACATTTTTGTTCTACAACATCAACTATGTCATATACTATTCTATTTTCTAGACCCATTACAACATCAAGATTTCTTAGGCCAATATCTGTATCAACTAATGCTACTTTTTTGCCCTTCATTGCTAAAGCTGCTCCTAAATTAGCTGTAGTTGTAGTTTTTCCTACTCCACCTTTCCCTGATGTTATGACTATAACTTCACCCATAACTTTCCTCCTTGTATATTTTACTTCTCTATTATATTTACAATTTGCTAAAAAGTCAATGTAAAACGCAAAAAATGTAGAAATTTCTTTCTACATTTTTTCCTTTATAATTAATTTCAAGCTTTAATTTTATGAATAATCTAATTACTATATGTTTGATTTCATAAAAGAATAATTCAAATTTTGATATTATCAATTATTAAGCTAAACTTTATCAAAAATAAAGCTTTATTATTATTCTTCTTCACTATTAGCATTTACTTCTTCATTTTCTGAAGCTTTTTCATCCTTATTTACTAATTCAAGATTTCCTATTGAAACTTCATAAGCAACTCTTGGTTCTACTGTTCCATCTTCATGTTTCTTTTCATACATTCTTGATTGAACCCTACCAATCATTTTTACTTCAGTTCCAACTTCCATTTTTGAACAAAATCTTGCATTTCTTCCCCAAGCAATACAAGGAATGTAATCTGATTTATTATAAGCTCTGTTTACAGCTAATAATATATCAGCTATTTCTCTTCCAAATGGTGTCTGTCTATATATTGGTGCTTTACAAATATATCCTACTAATGTAACTTCATTTGATACTAAATCTTTGCTAGCTACAATTTCATCTTCTTGATTCTCTAAAAATTCAATGTCCTTTGCAAAAACTGTTAATACTAATCTATTCTTATCATTTTCATAACTATTATATGATCTAAATTGACCATTAATTTTTACTTTCTTATCTACAACTAATTCATCTTCTTTAAATAATCTTTCTGAAATTGTTATAGGTATAATATCTGCATTTCCACTTAGACGTGGTACGCTCAAATCAAATGAGTAAAATTTTTCTCCATATATTTCATGACTGAATTTTTTTTCATCTGTTATTTTTCCAACAAGTATTAAACTATTGTTTTCTAAAAAATTTGTTTCCAATTTATTTTTCCTCCTAAAACTTTTGCTCTTAAGTATTTTTCTCTCTTTGTTTCCTAAGCTATCTTTTATTATAGCATAGTTAGGCGATTTTGTCTACATAAAAAGTTAATTTTCTTTTATTTTTGTAATATATTTGTAATATTTTCGTTTTTAGTTTCATTAATTTCATTGTTTTTTAGTACATTTGCCGATGTTTCTAGTATTTTTGAGTTACTATTTGTTATTGCAAATGACATTACAAATAATACTGCAATTGTACTTAATGATACCAAATACGATATTATCCTATCTCGATTAAAAACTAAAAACATAAAAAAATACCTCCAAGTAAAATATATTCACCTTACTTGGAGTTTATTACTTTTAAAATAATTTAAATTTTTGCTTTTCACATTTACTTTCTTTTCCACAATTAATGCACTTTGCATTTTTTTTACTTACATACGATTTATTCTCTTCAACCTTATCTTTTCCAAACAAACCTTTTCTAACTGTTGTAGTAGTTCTTAATACAGTCTTATCATCTATCCACATTAGTGAATTCCATTTATGGCAATTAGGACATATTCTTGAATTTCCATCCCATCCAAATAAAGCTATTAAAAGCATAATTCCAAATCCAATTAAAAATATTATTTTATTTGTAACTACATAAAATATAATGCAAATAATAATTAATAAAATTGGTATAATATAAAGAAATACCTTTTTAATTTTTACTTCTTTTTCGTTTTCTTTTATTTCTTTTTCAGTTGCGTTACGTTCTTTTATTTTATTTATATCCAATTTATTGCGTTTCATATTTTCTCCTATTAATTGTTATAAATTATCTAAGTAATATTATACAATATATTTACCACTAAAAATATTATACAACATTTTTCTACAACCATTATAAATAATAATATATATATTATTTAATAATACCACTTAAAATAACTTTATAAAATATTATTGGTGTTATTTTATAACATAATAAAAGATTTTTCAACCATTAGTATAAATTTAATTTTTCAAAAAATAAGGATTAATTAGCATTCTGCTTTTAAAACTAAATTTTGATTAACCTATGTTTAATTTTTTCATTAATTTTCTACCTTGTTTAATCATTTTATTAGGTTTTTCAAAATATTCTGTATACATCATTGCAGCCCCCGCAGTTATTACCATACCTGTTATCATTCCTTTTATAAATTTCATTTCATTTTCCTCCTATTAATATTAATTTATAGTGCAAATACTATTTATAAAATTTCTGCACTATCATTTTATTGATATAGCAAACATTATATTTTTCTGACTTATTATAATAATTTCGCAATATCCAAATTATATTAATATTATGTCAACTTTGTTAAATTTTATTCTTTATTCTTAACTATTTTATTTTTTAAAATAATAATTTCATAAGTTGCTATAATTATTAAAAAAATCGCAAATAACTTTCTAAGTATACTTACATCTATATTTATTGAAATTAAAGCTCCTATAATAGTCCCTATAATTCCTGATAGTGCAATAAACATTGAAATTTTAAAATTTATTTGGTGATTTTTAGCATTTATAATTATAGTAATAATAGCTGTCGGTATAAAATATATTAAATTTATTGACTGTGCAATTTTTTGATTTACATTAAAAAAACAAGACAATATCATTATTAATACTGTCCCTCCACCCATTCCTAATCCTGTCACAACCCCAGAAACTATTCCAGCAAAAATTTCTATCATCTATTTAATAATTAGTAGAATGGCTGAGTACAATAAGAAAGCAATAAAGATAATTATTAGATATTTATCATTTATTTTTCTTAAAATCTTAGTACCAATAAAGCCACCTATAATTCCTCCTATTCCACATAATATTCCAGATTTGATATCTATAAAGTTAGACGTTGAATATATCAATGCTGTTGTAATCGTCATTGGCAAAATGCAAAAAATCGTGTTGGCCCTAGCCTCTTTTTCGGATAATCCAAAAAAATATATTAAACAAGGAATAGCAATCAATCCTCCACCAGAAGCAAACATACCACTGCATATTCCAGTAATCAAACCAATTAATAGAGACTTAAATATTTTTTTCATATTAATATTTTTGGTTTTTCAATGCAAAATTATTCATAATAAATAATCTTTTGATAACTTATTTAAAAACTTAAATTAAAAAACAGGTTCATTTTAGATACCTGTTTCTTAATTTTTATTTAATAAGCTAAATTTTTTATATATAGAATAAATTAAATCATATTAAGTCATATTAATCTTTATTTCTTTAGGCCTAATATTTTTTCTTTTTTTTGATAATGCATAGGTCTGAGCTTCATTCCATCTCATAACTTTAATATCTTTATATGTATTTAAAACTTTAGAATACTTATCATATTCATCTTCCCAAACTGTCTCAGGAATCTTTTCAAATGCATCAAACATTTTCTCAGCTTCTGCTAAATATATTATCTGTTCTTGTGATGACATTTTATCATATCTCTTAGCAAATCTATAAAGACTATCTAAATTTTCGTTAGCATTAATAAAGCTCACGAAATCTTTAATTCGTATGCCAGCCATCTTTATTTGTGTAATGGACATTGCAATTAATATTACTATAAATATTAGTAATATAAATATAATTGCTAATGCTGTCGTCATGTGTATTTCTCCTTATCCTTAGATTTACTTTTTTATATTTTAATCATCATTTATTTACTTTTTTATCTTAAATTAATTATTTATTAGTCATTTCTTCTTTTGCTAATAATTCATTCCAACGTTTATCTACTTCTTTTTGGAATTCTTCAATCATCCACTCATTTCCTGGTTTAAACATATGTTTAAAACGTTTCTGAGTTTTTAAAAATTCTGAAACTGGAACTTTGTTTACTGGTTTATATGATATATGGTATACACCATTTTCTACTTCATATAAAGGCCAATAGCAAGTATCAACAGCTAATTTATTTATAGCCATTAAATCTTCTGTTGGATATCCCCATCCTCTTGGGCATGGAGATAATACATTCAAAAACTTAGCTCCTTTTGTATATATTGCTTTTTCACTCTTCTCATACAAATCTTTAAAATTCATATAAGCTGCAGTTTGTGCAACATAAGGAATATGATGTGAAACCATTATCTCTGTTAAATCTTTTCTTGATTGCATTTTTCCTGGTATAACAGTTCCTGCTGGTGACGTTGTTGTATCAGCAAATTTTGGAGTTGCTGATGAACGTTGAATACCAGTATTCATGTATGCTCCATTATCATAGCATACATATGTCATATCATGTCCTCTTTCCATGGCACCTGATAATGATTGAAATCCTATATCATAAGTTCCACCATCTCCACCAAATACTATGAATTTTGTATCTTCATTTTCAGGTAATTTTCCTTGTTTCTTTAAAGATTTATATGCTGCTTCAGCTCCTGATTCTGTAGCTGATGCACACTCGAATGCTGTATGAATATATGAATCTGTCCATGCTGAGTATGGATAAATACAAGTTGAAACCTCCATACATCCTGTTGCGTTTGATACAACTACATGATCTTCTGGATGTACTGCACGAAGTACCATTCTAGCAACTATTGGAGCTCCACAACCTGCACACATTCTATGTCCTGCTGTAAATCTTGATGGACGATTTGCAACTATTTCTTTAACATTGTACATAATTCTTATCTCCTTTCCTTTAATCCTAGATATCTATAAGGATTACTCATATCATTTAAATTTTGTAAATCTGCATATACATTTTCAATTTGATCAACTGTTACATCTCTACCACCAACACCATAACTATAATTAATTGTTGGAACATGTATATTTTGTACAAACATAGATGAAACTATATCTTCAAATAAAGGTCCTCCAACATTACTTACTGTTGGAACTTTATCTAAAATTGCTATTGCTTTTGCATTTGATAATGCTCTTGCTATTTCTTCTCCTGGGAAAGGTCTAAATACTCTAATCTTTAATAATCCTGCTTTAACTCCATTTGCTCTTAAATTATCTATTGTAGCTTTTACTGTTCCTGCTGTTGAATTCATACAAACTATAACATACTCTGCATCTTCTAATTTATATCCTTCAAATAAATCATAATGTCTTCCTGTCATTTTTTCAAAATCTTTAGAAACATCTATAATTACTTGCTTTGCATTTTTCATTGCTACATCTTGTTGTTTTTTGTGTTCTGTAAGGTATGGTTGTAAATCCATTGGTCCTACTGCAATAGGTTCTTTTTTATTTAGTAAATAGTGCTCTGGTTGATATTTTCCAACAAATTCTTTAACCTTATCATCTTCAATAAGTTCTATATTTTCAATAGCATGTGATGTAATAAAACCATCTTGGCAAACCATTAATGGTAGCATAACATCTTTATTTTCTGCTATTCTATGAGCCATTATTAAATTATCATAAGCTTCTTGGTTTGTTTCAGAAAATAGCATTACCCATCCTGAATCTCTAACAGCCATAGCATCTGAATGATCACTATGAATATTTAAAGGTCCTGAAATTGCTCTATCTACTAAAGTCATAACAATTGGCAATCTTGAGCTTGAAGCAATTTGTACCATCTCCCACATATATTCAAGTCCATTTGCTGATGTAGCAGTCATAGCTCTTGCCCCTGCTGCTTCTGCGCCAATACAAGCACTCATTGCACTATGTTCACTTTCAACAGCTACAAATTCTGTATCAACTTGACCATTTGCAACATAAGTTGAAAAATATTGAGGAATCTCAGTTGATGGTGTTATAGGAAAAGCTGCAACAACATCAGGATTGATTTGTTTCATAGCAAAAGCTGAAGCTTCATTACCACTTAAACGTTCTCTAATACTCATATTATTTTCCCTCCTCTTCCATTGTTATTGCTTTAAAAGGACATACTTTAGCACAAACTCCACATCCCTTGCAATAGTCATAGTTAAAATCTCCTCTATTAAGATCTTTTCCAACAGGAATAGCATCTTCAGGGCAAACTGGGAAACATAGTCCGCATTGTTTGCAAAGTTCACTATGATAAACTGGAGTCATACTTCTCCAATCACCTGTTTTAAAATCTCTTGCATTACCTGCATCATATATTGTCCCACCTGGTGTTAAATCTTCCCAAGGTGTATCTTTATCAATATTCATATTTTCCTCCTATAATAAATTTACTTTCATAAATATTATGTAATTAATTAATTTAATTATTTATCAATTTAAATTAAATTCATATTTTTAATTTAAATTTTGGCTCCTCGTATCCGGCTCGGAAAAATAATTTAATAATATTTAACTTTAATTTATTGTAACTGCTTTACTTCTTCTAAAGCCATTTTTAATGCTTTCATATTTCCGTCAATTACTTCTGGTTTTTTAGCAAATTTATGTTTAAAAGAACCTTCCATATCATTTAAGAAATCTTGTTCTGGCATTATTTCAGTCACTTTCACTATTGCTGCAAGCATTGGAGTATTAGGAAAATATTTTCCTAAACATTCTTCTGATACTTTCCTTGCATCAATTGCATATACTCTTCCTTCATAACCTTTTAGTAAAGGTTTAATTTCTTCAATTGTTTTGGTTGTATTAATTACAATTGCTCCTTCTTTTTTTAATCCTGCAGTTACATCAACTGCTTTTAGTAGAGTATCATCAACTACAACTACAAAATCTGGTTCATATATATTGCTATGAACTCTAAGTGGATTTACACTTATTCTATTATACGCTGTAATTGGGGCTCCCATTCTTTCAGGACCATATTCTGGAAATCCTTGAATATACTTTCCAGTGTTAAATGCTGCGTCAGCTAGCAATAGAGAAGCTGTTTTTGCTCCCTGTCCACCTCTTCCGTGCCATCTAATTTCAATTAAATCTTTCATTAAATGTTCCTCCTTATTATGTCTATTTTATGTATATTTATTTTATTAATAGTATATATTTATTTAATATTAATGTCAATTTATTTTCGTGTAAAAAAGGAAAAATTTAATTTTATTTTATACATTAATTTATTATATTTTCATCATTTATTTTTTCTTTCTCCTTAATATATTTAATTGCATTTTCTATATTTAAACTTATATTTTTATTTGAAAAAAAACTTTTTATCTCTGAAAAATTATTATGTATCTTAGAAAAATATTTTATTCCATTTGAATCTTCAATAATATTTACCTTGTTCTCCTTAAAAAATTCTTCAAAGTCTTTATTATATGGGGCATGAACTTGAATAAACATATTATATAACATATCATAAGTTACTAAAGATGGTAAGTTTTTGCTCTTTAACAACTCATATGCTTGTTTTATATTTCTTCTTTCTTTTAATTTTGCAGTATTTCTAGTTTTAATTTCAAATATATTTTTCTCACTCGCTTGCATATTTAATACATTATTAAACTGCTCTAATTGACTCTCATTTAGTTCCTCCGGCATATTTACTATACTATATCCTATGCTTCTAGATGCTCTATCTATTCTTTTAATCCAATCTTTCCCTAACTTTTTCTTGACATTCAAATATGCATTTAATGCATTGCCTTCATAATTGTAATCTCCATCTTTTATCTTATTGTTAACTTTTTCTTCAATTTCTTTAATATTTTTTAAATTTGGCTCACTAATATTTTGGTTTAAAATTTCTGCTTTCTTCTTTAGTAATTCAGCCATATTCTGTGGCATCTTATCTAATTTAATAATATTATTTTCTTTACATTTTTCTTGGCATTTTTTATTATATAAATTATCTTTGAATGACTTTATCATCTCTAATGCTATTCCCAAATCACCATCTAGCTTATATTTTCTTTCAAACAATTCATTAAATGTCCTATCATCATCTAATAAAAAACTCTTAGCTGTTTTTTCATCTACTTCTTGAAATTTTATCATCTTTTTTGTTTCTTCTAACCCAATAGACTTTATCATTCTACGATAAAAGATACCCATTTTTGCATAATCATAAAATCTATCACTACCTGCAAAATATTCTTCCTTTTTCATTTCATTAACGTCATCTATATATTTTCCATACATATTCTCGTCAATATTAGCAGGGATATTAAAGTTTTGTATTATGCTATATAACTGCTCTAAAACTTTATCGTCAATTTCTTTTGGTATGTCTATTTTTCTTAAATTTTTGCAATTAAATACCGCATAAAAAGCTACTTTTTTTATTTCCTTATTAAATTTAATTTCTTCAATTTTCTCTGAATAATCTGTAAAAGCATAATTGTCAATATCTATAACATTTTCTGGCAATATTACTTTTCCATTATCTATATCTGTAATTTCAACTTTCAAAAGCTTTCCATTTTCTATAATCATATTTAATGCACACCTCTTCAAATTATTTTAATAATTATATAACTTTACTGTCTTTATGTAAAGAGCATAATTTGTTAATTTATAATTAATTTAATAGATATAAAATATATATTATATAAAGTTAAAACAACTACTTTGCAAAATTTCTGAGTATTATTGCTTTTAATTAGCTAAGACATTATCACTTTTAATTAATTAAGACATTATCATAAATGAAACATAAATAAAAATATCTATCATAAAAAATATCTATCATAAAAAATAC
>JBPOHA010000072.1:0-2444 GCA_052036095.1 Bacillota bacterium | reverse complement strand
ATCTCCATATTATCAGAAGAATTAATAAAGTCTTTGAGTTCCTCTTTAGCCTTTTCACTGGTAAGATATCTGGAATTATACGTTGCTGCAGCTCTTGATTGAACATGATCTGCTTGTAAGTCACTTTTCTGTACTTTTTTCCCATTAATAATTACTGTAGTTGTAGAACCAACTTTTCCAGTCATTTCATCGGTAATCTTGCCATCTGTAGTTGTTTGTTCATTTCTATAAGCTATTTTCCCTTCTCTATCTCTTTTATCTTGGGCCCTGTTTTCTTCAAAAAGTATCTTTTGCCCTTCTTGGCATTTTTCTTTTATACTTTTTATTGTAGCCGCCTTATCACTATCATTATAATTTAATACAATTTTTTTTATATTCTCATCTGAAGCAAGAGGGTCAATATCGTTTTCATAAGTAAAATGGACGATACGATCATATAATTGATCTGCGGTAACATAGCAATCACCAAAATCCAAATACCGCCTAATAAATTCTCCTGCAAAATCTTTTGCTGTATTTCTTACCAAAATACTACCAAAGCTTTCGTCTTTCGTTAATTCCTTTAAACGCATATTAAAATTTTCTATAGCTGCAAGATAAAGTTCTTCTTCTTTCTTTATTAGAACATCTCTCGTGTTAATAATTTGCTTAATATCTTTTTGTTTTGAATTCATATCTATTACTCCAGTATTCATATTCAATGTCAATTACCATATATTTTATTTTTTAATACCGCATTTAGGGAGGATATAATTTCTTTTCACTTTATATTTAGTCTTCCAAAACTTCTGATTGGTTATCAGATACTTTATTAGTCCTTTCTACAAATACCAAATTATTTAGAATCTCATTCTTTTGTCTAACAAGTGCCTCCTTATATTTTTTCATTACTTCATAATTCGCTTCTGCCTTCTCGTCATTGGAACTTATTAATTGAGTTAAAATAGGTGTATTGTATATTTTGCACGATATGACATAAAACATAAACGTATTTTTTACGAATAAATAGTGCCTGTGATATTGCGTATTGTTCAATATTTCAATTGCATTATGTTCTAGAATGGGCTTGAAGTTTCCCATTTCATTTTTAATAATAAGTGTATTCTTGATATTAATCACCTGGAAAAAAGCTTCAACTACATCTAATTCTGGTAAAATAACTTTATCTATATATTCGCTAATTATTCCTATACAAAAAATGTATAAATCTGCAATATCCTTATTTTTCTTTATTGTGTATTTTAAAGTTTTTAATTGCTGAACTGTATGTTCCGAACTAATTTTAAACTTGTCTAACCATTCCCTCATTGAAATATTATTTGCTCTATTTTTAGAACGAGTCCCAAATAATCCATCTTCATATGTGTCATCAAAAATTTTTTCTTTTGACGAATCTACATCTTTGATATAAGTCTCAGTATGCTCAAATTGTCGTTCTGGAATTTCTATAATTTCAGTACTTTGTTCTGGTACATAATACCCCATACTTTTAATATTCCCAAATTTTGCAAGAAATTTTGATAATGTCATAATATTATGTTCAACACGCTTTGAACGTATATTATTTATTACTGATATTCGTTTATTATATTGTCCAACCAAACTATTGATACTCTTAGTGCCTTCTGTAACTTTATTTCTAAAACCAGTATAGTTTCTTTTTATTCGCGATACTAGCTGGCGTCTTTCAGTTTCACCAGTAAAATTTTGTACTTTTTCAGTGGCCCAATCAATTAGCCCCATCGTTTTTCTCCTCCTGGCCATTATAATAAACGAATTTATCACTAATTCTTAAATCTCTACTTGCAATAATTTGGCCATCTTTAACTATGAATGCAATGAGATTATTTTTTGTTATTATAAAATTATCTTGCTTTCCCACTACTTCAAATTTATCATCGCCAATTGTAAAAACTTGTGTTATATTTTGTGGAATACGCTTTTTAGTTATCAACTTTTGTTGTTTAAATTTTGGTTCTAAAAAGATATAACATAGTAGTAGACATAAGATGATTCCTATAGCTATAAACAGATATTCTTTCATTTCCTTCCTCCAATAAGAAAAATACATAATCAACCAAGCAAAAAGACGCCTAACTATCCTTCCTGATAGTCAGCGTCTTTATCCGTCTTGTAGCTGGCTGTCATATGTTCCACTTAGACCCTGTAGCTTTGCGTCGCAAACTTTCGCTTGCTTTGCCTTTCCCCTATTCAATTCCGATCACTATAACTTGTTTATATTATACTACAAAGCATGACATTTTTCCTTAAGTTTTAAAAATTTTATTATTTGTATAAACTACTGGGTTACATCGATAGGGAGGTGCGGACAAAAAGTTGGACATCTTAAGCGCTCGTGAAGGAGTGAAAAAGATGAGATATACAGAAGAACAAAGACAGGTCGCACTAAAATTATATGATGAAACACATTCTGTTTCCAAGGT